>JAZGGT010000207.1:0-19703 GCA_036480555.1 Bacteroidales bacterium
CTACACTGGAGTTCTCCATTGAAATGAAAGCACTCAGGGACCTGGAACGCAAGGAACGTACGCTGTATGCCATTGTACTTGAAAGAAAGGTAGACGATCCTGCATATGTGGGAACCAATGGTCTCACCGTATTTCGGCATGTGGCACGTAAAATACTTCCTGATGCAGGAGGAACTTATTTAGGCAGTAAAGGGTGGAGTAAAGATGAGACTGAATATGCCAACCTGACCTATGAACCAACATTCTTTTCAACGGACACAGGTAAAATAACCATTGCGGTTTTTATGCAGGATGACGAAACAGGGGAGATCCTCCAGGCGGCAACAAATCCGCAATACGCTACATCCACCCATAACGGGTTAGAGCCTCCTTCACGGGTATTGATCTATCCAAATCCGGCAAGGGAACTGCTTAATGTTTATTTCGAAGAATCACCCAGGGAAGAAATGCGATTTACCCTTTACGACCTGTCCGGTAAAATGGTAATCACCGATGTCATTGAACCATGGCAGCAGCATTTTACCAGGACACTGGGAGATGTTGAGCAGGGAATGTATATTCTTGAGATCCGCACCTGGGATAGGAGGAGGGTACTTTACAGGGATAAACTGCTGCATTATTAAAATGGCCAGACTACTGCCTCATCATTGACAGGTGATCGTCAAGTTGTTTGAAATTTGCCATGGCTACAGCGGTTCCGTGTATGTAGGGCTGATCCAGGATCCAATTAACAGCAAGGGGAAAAGAAGCTTCAGTCATTTCATCTGGTGAATACGGCCCACCCAGGCAGGTTTTCATGGCAATGATCCCTGTGCCGGCATCAGCAGCTTTTGTTAATTCTGTAATCAGTGCCTGCTGGTCCCATGAATAATCCCTGACTCCCGGTTTATTGTAGCCTCCATGGGGATTAAAAGCCAGCATCATTACGTCATAGAAGGGATTTATATTATGATTACGTGCCAGTTCCACCTGGTTGGTATGGGCAGAAAATCCACAGGCAAGGATCTTCCCTTCTTTTTTTGCCCTGGTAAATGATTCCTTGACAGCCTCATGGTAGAGCCATTCTGAAGTACTCCCGTCATGGAAAAGCATGATGTCAATATAATCAGTCTGCAATGCCTCCAGGCTTTCTTCGAGGGACTTGAAAAACATATTCTGGATGAAGCTTGAAGTAGATTCTGACTGTAATTTTTCCCTGGCGATATCAGGTTTGATCTTTACCTTTGACTGGATGGCAAATTCCTTGCGATTTCCCTTAATAACCTCTCCGATCATTATTTCGTTTTTTCCTTTGGCATAGAACCGGCCTGTATCAATGAACCGTATACCTTGGTCAAGTGCATATTTCAATACGGAGGCTTCCTGGATCCGGGGCGCACCTACACCCAGTCTGGTAAGTTTAATACCGGTTTTTCCCAGTTCGGATTCTATTAGTCCGGGTGCTGTTTTATGCGATCCGGTGAACATGGAAACTGCTGGACCTCCGGCGATCATTCCAGCACCCAGGATGCCGAGGGAGGATTTTTTAATAAAATCTTTACGGGATAATGATCTTTTATTGTTTGCCATTGGTGTGTTTGATTTTTTCCAAAAATAATGAATTTGACCGGAGATTTACAGGCTCAACCCATAAACAGCATATTTAATTTCGTTTTTTTAAAATCTAAAGTTACATTTAAGGGCTAATCCAAAAAATTAAGTCAATGAAAAACAAACTCCTGCTGATCGGAATGGTAATTTCCGGTATCCTTTTGTCAACATGTACCAAGGATAATAAAGTATTATTGTTTAATGGGAATGACCTGAGTAACTGGGACAAGGTGGTTTTTGAGGAGGCGGATGTAGATGAGGTATTTAAGGTTGAGGATGGTATCATCAAGGTTTCAGGTGTACCCAATGCTTATATTCTCACGAGTGACTCATACAGCAATTATAAATTGCATGTGGAATGGAGATGGTCCACAGTGCCGAGTAACAGTGGTGTGCTATTACATGTGCAGGAAACCAACCTGGTAGAGTGGCCCTTATGTATCGAGGCCCAGTTGAAGAATGGGAATGCCGGGGACATTGTAATGATCGGCCATGGTGCCGGTGTATCAGCAGGCGATTCAACCTACTTCATAAACCCTGAAGAAAGAAGGATTAAGATTGCTCTGAAATTTGAGGAAAGCAGTGAAAACCCGGCAGGTGAATGGAATACTTACGAGATCACCTGTAACGGTGATAATATTGAATTGATCGTAAATGGCATACTGCAGAACAATGCCACAAAATCGACCCTGAGTTCCGGACCGATTGCCCTACAGTCTGAAGGCACACCCATCGAGTTCCGGAATGTATACCTGATCTCCCTGGAATAAGAAATTCCTCCAGAAAAAGAATAAAAGGATATTTTTATCCGAAAATTATCCGATTTCGAACACTTTCTGTCCGGTTTCATACGGTTTCATACGGTTTCACAGTCCTTCAATTTTCCCAATTCAGTCGTAAATCTCTGAATAAAAGAGTTTTGTGGTTTTTGGCACAACGATTGATAAATGATTTAGTATCTATGAAACCTAATAAACAGGAAATGAAAGCTGGAAAAAATATAAGAAAATGGACCGAACCCCTGACATATGTTGTACTGGTTGCAGCATTTGGATTCCTCTCCACCATGGTTACACATGCAAGGAGTGAGGATCCTGTTCAGGAAAACGATCTGGTCTCTTTTACCATCGAGAATGACTTTGAAGCGATGTTCAGTTCGGTAAAAGAAAATAAGGAAGTCAGTTTATAAACCGCAATATTATAAACTCTTAATTAGTGAAACGCCCGTCCCGCAATTGTGGGACGGGTTTTTTCGTACCCGGATCCCGGGTGCACACTCACCCTCACATACAAATACAGGCCTTCTTATTCATAACGTAGTGATTCTGTTGGATTCCTTGAGGCAGCGGAGTATACCTTCCAGCCTATACTGACTATAGCAACGAACAGTATAAGTACTACCGGGATAATGAATGTATATACGGTAAGGTCAGTATAGATTTCCCAGATGCTTGCCATCATTACTACACTTGATTTCCAGCCGGCCACCAATCCTATCACTAAGGCAATGGTAATGATGATCGCATATGGTTTACTGATCTTTAAAATGATCTGCTGGACAGATGAGCCCATTACTTTACGTACGCCAATCTCTTTGGTCCGGCGGATAATACTCAGGGAAACCAATGTATAAAGACCAATTGCAGATAATATCAGCGCAATAAAACCAAGGAAGATATACATGTCCTTGATGTTCTTGTTGATCTGCCTGGCCTCGTCCATCAGTGAATCCTGGAAGAACCCGCTATATGGGAAATTCGGTATGACTTTTTTCCATTCCTCTTCGAGGTATTCATTAACAGTCCTCAGGTTTTCTATCTCGGTTTTTACAGTCAGAAAAAGATGACGGTTTTCACGGACAAAATGAAAAGCTGTTGGCCGGATCTCTGCCCAGGTACCGTAGGGGAAATAATCGGCCATGATCCCGATAATGTAAAGCTGGACAGTATCCGACATGACAATTCTTGTCCCGATAGGATCTTCTATTCCGAAATCCTTTACAAACTTTTCATTGACGATGATGGATCGCTCTTTGTCCGTCTGTTCAAATTCACGAGTAAAGATCCTTCCATCAATGAGTTGGAGTCCCATAGTCTCAAAATAACCATGCCCGATATCGAGGACGGACACATCTTCATTGACATCACCATATGCCACGCTCTGGCTGTAGGTCCCCCATCCTATGTGTTCATCCGACTCACCCACGGAAAGGATCATGGGATTTGTTTTCACCACATCCCTCAAGGCAATGAAGCTTTCCTCACTGTTAATACGCATGCCTATGATATTGTCCTTGTCGTAGCCCATATAAACATTATCCTGGTAATCGGCATTCTGCCAGTAGATGATCCCCGAGATAATGGCCATGACCGAAATGGAGATCTGGAATGTCAACAATATGACTGTCAGCACATTTTTGCTCCCGATCTTTAATTTGTCCTGGAAAATGTTCACCGGATTGAAATTGCTTATATAAAAGGAAGGATAGGCCCCAGCAATAAATGTTGTAAACAATAGCAGGAGGACAAGGAACAGGACCAGTGCCGGATTTTCCACGAGACTGAATTCCATGTCCATATATTCCCACATCGCAGAATAAGTGGATGTAAGGAACCGGGATAAAAACAGTGCAAGCAAAAATCCCAGCAGGGTCAGCAGGAAGTTTTCGCCCATGAACTGAGCGATGATCTGTTTCCTGTGTCCCCCGGCGACCTTCCTGACCCCGATCTCCTTGAGCCTCTTGCTTGAAAAAGCGATGGAGGTATTGGTAAAATTGAAGCAGGCAATCAACAGGATCAACAGGGCCATAATAGGCGGGGCTGTTACCGCGGCAGGATGAAAACTGCCCCGGACCCACCAGTCGTTCCACATATCCCAGGTATCATGTGCCACATCCAGGAAAGGCTGGAGCTTAAAAGCGGTTATCTGGAAATCCTCCCTGGCCTTGTTATGGGCAGGGACCATATCTTCCAGTAGCTTTTCAACCGTCGCAGCCTGCTCAGGATTGGGGATATGCAGGAAGGTGGCAGCGATCCAGAGTCGCCACCTGGATTCGTCAACATCCCACATATCCAGGTAATTGTCAAACTGGGTCAATACCCGGAACTGGAAGCTGGTATTCAGCGGAAGATCTTCGAAAACGGCTCCTACAGTATAGGTAAACTCCTCGCCCTGGTCATTGAAAATGGATATGATCTTCCCGATAGGATCCTCCTCACCGAAATAGGCAGATGCAATGGTCTCATCAATCAGGATATTTTGCCTGTCTTTGAAAGCTTCTGCAGATCCTTTTACAATGGGAAAGGTGAACAGATCCATGAATCCAGGGTCAGCATATCCTATGGGCCGGGAGTAATTATTCAGTCCCAATTTAAGAGGTGAAGAGGTCCCGGTAAATCTGATAACCGCTTCAACACCACTGATATTCTCCCCGATAAAATTCCCGACAGGGATGGGAGTGGCCCCGTATGCTTGTTGCCGGCCCTGGATCTCACGGGTGAAATTCACCTTGTAGATCTCATTGGCCAGTACATGGGATTTATCCCAGTCCGCGTCATATTTATGATTCAGGTAAGCAACAATGGCGATCGACAGTGCAAGTCCGAGGGCAATGATATTGATTATGACGAAAAAAAGGTTCCTGGCCAGGTTTCTCAGTGTGACCTTAAGATAATTGGCAAACATTGATAGCAGGGTTTAATTGTACCTAAAGATGATCTTATCATAGATAATCAGGGCCAGGCAGGTCAACATGCCAAGGCTCATGAGTATGACCCCGAACAGGGGGGGGTTGTAATTCAACCACAGATATTGGGTCAGTTCGGGTATATCCATACCCATTAATTCTGCGGCTCTTGCCATGTAATCCTGCTGGCTGAAAGTGGAGGAGATCTCCGGCATCTGGAGTCCCCATCTTTCTACTTCTTTCTCCAGCAAAACGACCTTATCGGCTGTGATCTCATAGAGTTTTCCCGAGATGAGTCCGGCAAAAAAATTTCCAAGAGCAATGGGCAGGAAATAGGTGCCCATATAAAGGGCTGTTTTATCCCTGGGAGCCAGTTTGGCAATGTATTCCAGGATCTTGGGGGAGAATGACATTTCACCAAGGCTGAAGATAAATATTGACATGACCAGGAACCAGCCATTCCTGGTTAAAAGGGCAAGGGTAATTCCGATCGCATTTACCAGGAAGCCGACGATCATGGTATTGATAGGCTTGAATTTTATTACCAGGCTGGATAACAATACCTGAAAAAGGACAATAAACATGGCATCAAGTGTGATCAGTTTCTCAGCCAGGATCTTTCCATCAGCATTTGCTATGGCATCAGCAAGACCAGGCATGATCCCATGGAGGCTATGATAGATCACAGCCGTATCGGTCCACTGTTCAATATAGACAGGCAGGCTATAGAAAAACTGCCAGTAAACGGTCCAGCCGGCCACAATAATCAGCAGGAATATTGTGAATTTCATGTCCTTCAGGGCCAGGTAAATATTCACAAAAACCTTTTTTACCGATTGTGAGAATGTTTCCATTTCCAGTTGCTGTTCCGATTGCTTATAAAAAATAAGCACAATAGCCATATTAATGACCATGGTTGCGCTGGACATGATAAAAATATAATTCCAGCTGATTTCCCTTAGTTCGGATGCTACAAGTGGACCTATCAGTCCACCCAGGTTGATCACCATATAAAACAACCCGAACCCGACAGAGGAATTGGAATCGTCGGTTGATTTGGCGATGGTGGCAGAAATAATGGGTTTAAAAAGTGCAGCTCCGATAGCAACGTAAAAAAAGGTCAGGAAAACCCCGGTGAAAGAACTGAATAGTCCCATGAGGAAATATCCTGATGAAAGGATGATAAATGACAGGATAAGAATTTTTTTATAGCCTATCCTGTCGGCAATTGAACCAGTAATGACGGGGAGAAAGTATAGAATGGCATTGACGATCCCCATGATCAAACCCTTCTCTACCTGGCTGAACCCCAGTGCACCAGTATCTGTCGAACCTGTCAGGTACAGTGCCAGCAGGTTGAATACACCGTAATAAGCCCACCTCTCAAATAATTCAAGACTGTTTGCGGTCCAGAAAATTTTCGGAAACCGGAATCTCTTCATTGGCTGTCCTCCGGCTTCTTATAATAAAAATAGGAGATTTTCTTCCCCACATCATCAAATGTATATAACTCTTTGTCCCGGTGGAATTCAAAATAACTCAGCAGGGCAAAATCACCGGCACACATTGTGGCATGGAAAAAAAGCACGGATATATAGGTATAGGAAGCATAACCCTGCACAAAGACGAAGCCTGCAATGTTCAACAGTGAAACAATGACGAAGGGGGAAAGGGCCAGGAATATAAAGGCATTCCGGTTGGCCACAAAATCATCCGCCACCGCATAAAATGCAAAATGCTTTAAAACAGCGCCGAACCTGATCTTTCTTGCTCCCAGTAAGAAGTAACCCAGGGCATGGATCAATTCATGAAAAGGGATGACAATGGTCAGGGAAATAATCAGGCCATACAGGAATTGTTTCAGCAGAGAAATAGTGTTCATGTCCTTGGCAAAAATTCCATAGAGGAAAGCTGACCATTGAAGGATGAAAAAAACGATGATAAGAACCAGGTAGAAGAACATACTGCGTGTCCTTTTCCGGACATACTCGGTGGCAAAATCTACAATATCATCATAATGCAGCTTATCCAGTAACTGAAATCTGGAATCCTTTTTAATTTGCTCGACAGTATGACGCATGCCCGAATTTACTGATTTTATGAGGGTTTCACAAGCCGGCCGGTGAAAATGATACAGCCGGTCTGCCGGTCAAACAGGAAAAAGACAAATGGATGGTCGGCGTTAAACCTGACCGGATCATCACGGAGACTTGATTTCAGGCCAATAATCGCGGCAGTTGCCGCTGCCGCTTCAGTCCCCATTTCATTGACCTCAATAAAAGCTTTATGGATGACCTCATCGACATACAGGTTTTCTTCACCAGTCATGCCCGAAAGGTCGGCATGCCGGCTGAAAGCTGTACCCATGCCCATAGAAGTCAGTTCCTGCCTGAGATTAATCTGAAGCTCTGACCTGAATTTCGGAAGGGCCAGTTGGACCTCCCTGGTTCCCATCCCGGATATCACCAGGTTGATCCGTTCATAATTGATGACCTGGCTGATCAGTCTCCATCCTTCAATTGATTTGGGAAGTATCACCATCAGGGCCATACGGTTGTTTTTATACGGTAAACTAATAGCCTGGATCTCCTCGTCTTCATAATATGGATACGACCTGGTCTGATGCATGAAATCTGTTTTGATGCTTTCCTGCTTACTGGTATGGAACAATGAGGGAAAGGTCGCTGCTGTGTCAAAAGGGAACATCCAGCCACCATTAAAATAGATTGCATTGGTAAGGACAAGCCGTGTACTGGCATCCAGAATGCCTGGCTGTATCAGATCCTGGATCCGGTTATTGGTCTTTTCCTCAACCCAATGATTGATTTTTTTCCTGCTCTCCTCCCGGTTTGAAGTTTCAACAAAATCCATTAAGCTTAGTGGTGCGTCATAATATTTTTCCACCCTGGCCAGGTAGTCCGGCAAGAAACTGAAGTCTTCCTGTGCCCATATAGCATTGGCAAGACGAAAATCAGTCCCCTCCATTGTATCAGTCGCCTGCATGCTTTCTCTCATTCCGGATTCAACCGGATCCAGCAATTCCTGAGCGGGGAAATAAAGCACTTCGCTCATTTCTGCCGCTGTTTTACCCCCGCTGCCACTGTATATCATAGCCAGCACAGTTCCAATACTGTAAGGAGAGAAAATAAGATTTTCTGATTTTGACTGTATTTGTTTGAACAGGTCGACAGCGAATAGATTGTTTGATTCTGCCAGGGATTCGATAGTGTATTTAGATGTATGGATATCTGCATGCCCGCTAATATTTTTATGAGATCTACAAGCGCTGATCATGGAAAATATCAGTAGAAAAACAATGATTTGCATGGCGGGTTTTTGCATGGTTATTGATTATTATCCAGGTTAATCTGAGAAAATATAAGCATAGTCTGCGGCATTTTTTGCTTTCTTTTTATATGCCCTGGCCTGCTTGTCATCTCCTTTATCAAGGAAATAACGACTGAGCCCGATAAATGCGTATGCCTTTGTATAATTGGCCCGTTCATCAAATGCCTCTGCGAGCCTGAGTCCTTCCTCATAATAAATTCTGGATTTTTCCGCATTATTCATCTTTTTCTCCTCATACATACCCATAAAAATAGTCCCTTTCATTTTATTATAGTCGTCGATACCCATTAAGTGAAGAATGGGATCCAGGGCTGCTTCATATTGCTTATCGACCAGCAGCATCTCGGCATATTTCGAGAGAAAGTATCCATTGCCTGGGTAATTCTGATGTAATTCTGATGCATACAGGACTGCGCTGTCAATCTTGTTTTCATAATTGATATATATAAGCGACAGGAATAATGCTGCTTCCACATGCAAAAAATCAGTCTCTTCCGCGGCAAACTTTAACATTTCAATCCCCCTGGTTTTATCACCTTTCCTGAAAAATACAGCAACTGGTTTATATACCGGATGGGCTTCCAGGTAGGCTTCCCTGTAGTAATTATAAAGGCCTGTTATGAAGAAGAACTCATTAAACTGATTCTGCAAATCAAAACTTGCCATAATATCCCTGTAAATTTTCCCCAGGTGGGATATAGCTCTGGAAGAGCGTCCGTTATCAGCATAGTACATGACGATGAAAGCCCTTGACATAAGTTCAAAGAAAACACCCTCTGTCTCATTGCCATCTTCCTTCAGGAGTCGTGATCGTTGCCAGGTTTCCTCCATGACCTCTTCAAACTCTACGGCTCCCGGATTCCCAGGTATCAATGGATAGTACTTCCAATAATATATGAGTCCCTCGAAAAAACTGGTCACAGGATGGGAGGGGTAGGATTTCCGGAGGTAAACCAGTGTGTTTTCAGCTGCATCAAAATCACAGTTATAAATCTGGTTTATCCCTATACGAACCTGGTTCAGTGTTGATGAATCATTGATCAGGTCCGCGCCGAGCACCGGTTGGAGTGAGATCCAGCAGACTAAAAGTAAGAGAAGTTTTGAAAACTGCATAAGGCCGCAATTTACATATTTAAGCTATTTAAACAGCTAAAAGATTTATTGATAGGTAGCTGTGTCTTTAAGACTGTTAAACAAAAGTGAGTAAAATCCGGTCGAAATGAATAGATTTGTGTGCTTACATAATATCCTATGAAGAAAGATGTGCCTACGATGATTGAGCTGGGGGATAAGGTGGTAAGCCTGGACATCATCCGGGAGAAATTTGTCTGCGACCTGGTAAAGTGCAAGGGGATCTGTTGTGTAGAAGGTGAATCAGGGGCTCCATTGGAGGATGATGAGGTAAGACTGCTCAAGGCAGAATATGATAAGATCAGGCCCTATCTCCGGGAGGAAGGTAAAAAGGCCATTACCCGGCAGGGGACTTCCGTACGGGATGCTGACCAGGAAATGGTTACCCCCCTTGTAGGCGGGAAAAATGAATGTGCCTATGTCCTTTTTGAGAACGATATTGCCCGCTGTGGCATTGAGAATGCATGGGAGGAAGGGGCTACCGGTTTCCGTAAGCCCGTATCCTGTCACATATATCCCATACGCGTGAAGAATTACAACAACGTGAAAGCAGTGAACTATGACCGCTGGAAGGTATGCGACCCTGCCAGGGTACATGGTGAGAGCGAGAATGTACCGGTATACTGTTTTGTGGAAGAAGCCATTGAACGGAAGTTTGGTGCGGATTTTTTTCAAAAACTCCAGATCATTTCAGATGGACTGAATGTGGACATGGATAACAAAATCATTTAAATAAAACCAAATCACAATGGATCAATTAAAGCAATACATAGAAGAGAATAAAAAACGATTCCTGGATGAGCTTTTTGAGCTTATCAGGGTCCCATCCATCAGTGCCAGGCCTGAAAACAAGCCAGACATGATCAAAATGGCAGGCATGCTCAGCGATGCTTTGCTTGAGGCAGGGGCAGATGAAGCCAGGGTTTTGGAAACCAGCGGACAACCGGTGGTTTATGGTTCGAAACATGTGGGAGCAGGTCTCCCGACTGTGCTCATCTATGGACACTATGACGTACAGCCGGTTGAACCGGTTGAGCTCTGGGATTCCGATCCTTTTAAGCCGGAGATACGTGATGGAAAGATATGGGCTCGTGGAGCCGATGATGACAAAGGGCAACTTTTCATGCACTTTAAGGCATTTGAATTTATGGTGAAGACCGGACAACTTCCCTGCAATGTAAAATTCATGATTGAAGGAGAGGAAGAGATTGGTTCACCCAGTCTCAAGGAATTTTGCAGATCAAACCAGGAATTACTGAATGCCGATATAATCCTTGTTTCCGACACCACAATGATTGATACGAAGATACCTTCTATAACAGTGGGACTCAGGGGACTCAGTTATATGGAAGTGGAACTGACAGGACCCAATCGTGATCTCCATTCAGGGCTTTTCGGAGGAGCTGTTGCCAACCCCGTGAATGTACTTTGCAAAATGATCGCCTCATTGACCAACGAAAAAAATGAAATAACCATTCCCGGGTTTTATGATGACGTGCTGGTGCTGAACAGAGAGGAAAGGGATGAAATGGCAAAAGCCCCGTTTGATGTCGAAGCTTATAAGAAGGAATTGGATGTGGATGCAGTTGCTGGAGAGGAAGGCTACACTTCACTGGAACGTACGGGGATCAGGCCGAGCCTTGATGTTAACGGGATATGGGGAGGATATATAGAGGAAGGGGCAAAAACCATCCTGCCTTCCAAAGCATTTGCCAAGATCTCCATGCGGCTGGTCCCGAATCAAGATTCTGCCAGTGTGGATAAATTGTTTGAAGATCATTTCAGATCCATTGCTCCGGAAGGTGTAAGGGTTGATGTGAGGAGCCTGCACGGTGGACAGGGTTATGTTGCACCAACAGATACAGTAGCTTACCGGGCAGCCAGCAAGGCCATGGAAAAGACTTTTAACCGGAACCCCGTGCCCACACGCAGCGGAGGAAGCATCCCTATCATTTCAGACTTTGAGGAAGTGCTGGGGATCAAAACCATCCTCATGGGCTTCGGACTGGAATCTGATGCTATTCACAGTCCGAATGAAAATTATCCACTCGATCAATTTTACAAGGGAATAGAGACGATCCCATACTTTTTCAAGTATTATGCTGAAATGAGCAAATAAATTTGGCATTCCCCTATATTTCGACTTGAATCTATTGTTTTTACACTTTCTTAACAATTTTTCATAATTTTCGAGGGGGTTGGTATTAAAAATAGTATATATTTGCCATCTGAAAACAATTTAGAAAAATCAGATCATGGCAAGTTTACGATTCCATGCTTTACAGGAGGCACTCAGAAGGAAACCTGTAGAGATAGATTACCCTTCTAATAAAATATCCGATTATTTCGGTATCAATGTATTTGACAAACAAAAGATGCAGAAATACCTGTCAGTGGAAGCTTACAACAGTGTGCAGCATTCCATTGATAAAGGTTCCCGCATAGACCGGAAGATGGCAGATGAGGTGGCGGCAGGCATGAAAGCCTGGGCCACGGAAAGAGGCGCTACCCATTATACCCACTGGTTTCATCCACTGACGGATGGCACTGCTGAAAAGCATGATGCATTTATTGAAATAACAGATGCAGGTTTGGTCATTGAGAATTTCTCGGGAAGCAAGCTGGTTCAGCAGGAACCCGATGCTTCCAGTTTTCCCAGCGGTGGGATCAGAAATACTTTTGAAGCAAGGGGTTATACTGCATGGGATCCTACCTCCCCGGCTTTTATTATAGGCAGTACCCTGAGCATACCTACCATCTTTGTTTCTTACACCGGTGAGGCACTGGACCATAAAACCCCCCTGTTAAAATCAATGAATGCCCTTGACAAGGCTGCCTCAGAGGTTTGTCTGTATTTTGACCGAAGTGTTACCAAGGTGAATCCGACCCTGGGCTGGGAACAGGAATATTTCCTGGTCGATGAAGCCCTTTTCTACGCACGGCCTGACCTGGTATTGACAGACCGCACTTTGATGGGGCATGCATCAGCCAAGGACCAGCAATTGGAGGATCATTATTTCGGTTCTATACCAGAGAGGGTTTCTACCTTTATGAAACATTTCGAAGTGGAAGCATATAAGTTGGGAATCCCGGTGAAAACCAGGCATAATGAGGTGGCACCAAACCAGTTTGAATGTGCTCCCATTTTTGAAGAAGCAAACCTGGCCTCAGACCATAACCTGCTCATCATGGACCTGATGAAAAATATTGCCAGGAAACACAATTTCAGGGTTATCTTCCATGAAAAACCCTTTGCAGGGATCAATGGTTCGGGAAAACACTGTAACTGGTCAATGCAGACGGACAATGGGATCAATTTGCTTGCTCCTGGAAAAACCCCGCGCAGCAATCTGCTGTTCCTGACCTTCCTGGTGAATACCATCAAGGCTGTTCATGAACATGCTGACTTGTTGCGGGCCACCATTTCCACGGCAGGCAATGTACACAGGCTTGGTGCGAATGAAGCCCCCCCGGCCATCATTTCCACTTTTCTTGGAGCGAAGGTATCGGAAATGCTCGATCTTATAGAGGATAATGTGACAGACAAAAAAATGACGCCGGATGAAAAAACAGAGTTAAAGCTCAATATTGGTAAGATCCCCAGGATCTTACTCGACAATACTGACCGGAACCGGACTTCCCCATTTGCTTTTACCGGGAACCGTTTTGAATTCAGGGCTGTGGGGGCATCGGCCAATGTAGCATCACCCACTATCGCCCTGAATACAGCAGTAGCTGATCAGCTGATGCAGTTCAGGAAAGAAGTGAACAGCCTGATTAGGAAGAAGATAAAGAAGGATGAGGCTATCTTCCAGGTTCTGCGTAAGTATATCATTGAATCCAAATCCATTCGTTTTGAAGGGAATAATTACAGTGAGGAATGGATCAAGGAGGCAGCCAGGCGAAAATTATCCAATGTGCGGGATGTCCCTTCCAATATGGATACATACCTGACGAAAAAAATCATAGAGCTTTACGACAGACAGAATGTACTCTCTAGAAGAGAGATGGAGGGCAGAACAGAAGTCACGTTGGAGATGTATACAAAAAGGATACAAATTGAAGCCCGGGTGCTGGGTGATCTGGCTATAAACCATATCCTGCCGACGGCCATTAAATACCAGAGTGACCTGATTGAGAATGTAAAGGGGATGAAGGAAATATTTGAAGAGGATGAGTACAAAGAGCTTTCTGCAGCCCGATTGGACAGGATCAGGGAGATATCAGGACACATTTCAGAAATGAAGTCAAAAGTTCACGATATGGTAGAAGAACGCAAAAAGGCGAATGTCGTTGAAGACATACGTAAGAAAGCAAGCCTCTATAGTGAAAAAGTATATCCTTATCTGGATATCATCAGGGACCATATTGACCGGCTTGAACTGATTGTTGATAATGAGACCTGGCCCCTTCCCAAGTACAGGGAGTTGTTATTTGTCAGGTAGCCTGTTTCGGATATATTATTCGTCATTTTTTTTCGTTGTTTATATTATCTGGTTAAGATATCGTAAAAATCGATTAATTTTATGATGAATATTGACTCCATACATATGAAGCCTATACAGTATCTTCTGCTGGCCGGCCTGTTATTGATTAGTTCCCATGGTTTACAGGCCCAGAAAAAAAAGGATCAGACCACCAAGGCAAGGGCAGCCTATGCTGCAGGTGAGTACATTGTGGCCATTGATCTGTTCAAAGATGCATATAACAAGGTCAATGACAGGGACCTGAAGAATGAAATTATTTTCCTGATCGCTGAGTGTTACAGGATCAGCAATCAGCCAGACAAAGCTGAACTTCGCTATAAGCAGGCCATCCAGCGTGAATATCCCAATCCGATCATCTATTTGCGTTATGCAGATGCACTCAAGATGGACGAGGAATACGAGGATGCCACGGAGCAATACAGGAGGTACAAGGAACTGGTGCCTGATGATCCCCGTGGACAGGAAGGCATAACTTCCTGTGAACTGGCGATGGAATGGATGCGCAGGCCTACCAATTATATTGTTGAGAACATGAAGTATTTCAACTCCCGGCAGAGCGATTACAGTCCATATTTTGCGGAAGATGACTACAAGATCGTGTATTTCACATCTTCACGCGAGGAGGCTACCGGGAACGATCTGCACGGGGCCACCGGAGAAAACTTCTCGGATATCTTCCTGTCAAGAATGGACAGGAAAGGAAAATGGAGTGTCCCGGTTGCGCTGGAGGAAAATGTGAATACTGAATTCGAAGAGGGTACACCGGTGCTGACAGATGATTATTCCACCATGTATTTTACCCGTTGCAAAGTTAATAAGAACGCCAACTATGGCTGCCAGATTTATACTACAACCAGGAGCGGAGAATCCTGGTCTGAGGCTGAACCCCTTACCCTGGCGGATGACAGTGTAGTTGTCGCACATCCTGCTGTTACACCTGATGAGCATACCCTGTATTTTATCTCTGACATGCCCGGGGGAGTAGGAGGAAAAGACATCTGGTTTGCATCACGCGACAGCAAGGGTGGTGAATGGGGCAGGCCTGAGAATCTTGAAGCCATCAATACGGTTGATGATGAAATGTTTCCCTTTTTGCATCATGACGGCTCGCTCTACTTCTCTTCTAACGGAAGGATTGGAATGGGTGGATTGGATATATTCAGGGCCAATGAGCAGGAAGATGGTTCCTGGAAGATAGAAAACTTGAGATATCCGATTAATTCCGCTGCGGATGATTTCGGGATTGTATTCGAAACGGATATGGAGCGTGGTTATTTCAGTTCAACCCGTAAAGGAAGGGGAAATGATGAAATCTATATGTTCGCACTGCCCCCTATGAAATTTAATGTGATTGGTGAAGTCAGGGATGATAAGACGGATGAACTTCTGGTTGAGGCAACGGTAAAATCTATCGGAAGTGACGGAATAACCGTAGAAACAACCACCAGTGAAGACGGTTCCTTCAGGTTTATGTTAAAGCCCAATACAGACTATGTATTTGTTGCCTCAAGGAACGGGTACCTCAACGGCAAGGAGAGGGAGACCACAAAGGGATTGAACAACAGTACAGATTTTCGTACCACCATCTATCTTTCGAATATCCGGGAAACCATTGAGCTCTCAAACAGCAATGTTTTCTATGATTTTGCCCAGTGGGACCTAAGGCCTGAAGCCATGGTTTCTCTTGATAAACTGATAGAAACCCTTACAGACAATCCGACCATCACCATCGAGCTGATGTCACACACCGATATCAGGGGATCAAACGAAGATAATATTGAGCTGTCCCAGAAAAGGGCCCAGTCCGTCGTTGATTATCTGATCGAGAGGGGCATTGATCCGGCCAGGCTTTCAGCCAAGGGTTATGGCGAGGAAATGCCCAAGGTTGTTACGAAACGGCTTGATGGTGATTATGAATTCCTGAATGAAGGAACGGAACTGACCGAGTCATATATTAATTCCCTGCCCAGTGTAGAGGAGCAGGAAATAGCCCATCAGCTGAACCGGCGTACGGAATTCCGTGTACTCAGGACTGATTACCGGCCAACCAATTGATCCTACCAATGAAAACGGGCGAGTCATTTTCATGCCTGGAATACCGGGAATAGATAACTATTAAAGCAAAGAGCCACAAGGGCAGTACCGTATTGCTTGTGAGGCACAAATGTTTCTGTGATCACTTGTAAATCCCCAAGTTTGTATGCTTCATACCCATGGTTGTAGATCTCCTGCATGCTTTCATTTAGTTTCTCTTCGATTTCTTCCACCGGGTAATTCCCGCTGAGTTCACAAACCAGTCCCCCGAATTTCAAACCAGTATCCCGCTCTGTCAACCATGCCATGGCCATACCCGCAGTGATCCGTTCCCCCTTACGGCAATGTCCCGCAGCCATGATCACCTCCATTACATCACCCTGCTTCATATTTTCAGGCATCGCTATCTGTCTGGCCTCCTCAGGCAGTACAGAGGAATAGCTTATGATATTCTTCATGCCGATCCCTGCATTGCATAATGCAAGGTGGAATGATCCGGCATGGATGGTGATATCGCTCTCTCCTGATCCTTTGGTGATAAAAAATTCATGCGGGATCCTGTTCCCAAGCAACAGACGGTGATTGTTATCGGGATTTGTCATCTTTATGAAACTTTGCGACATTTGCAATGCGAAACAAAGATACGTAAAGATCGCATGCAGGATCAATCAAAATATGATCAGCGTGGTGTGTCCCATGCCAAGACCGATGTCCATAATGCCATTAAGAACATTGATAAAGGGCTGTTCCCCAATGCTTTTTGCAAGGTCATGCCTGATATTCTCGGGAAGGATGAGGAGTATTGCATGGTTATGCATGCCGATGGTGCCGGCACCAAATCCTCGCTTGCCTACCTTTACTGGAAAGAAACCGGGGATATTTCTGTGTGGAAAGGCATTGCACAGGATGCCATCGTCATGAACCTGGATGATCTGCTGTGTGTTGGTGCCTTCAACGATATCCTTGTCTCTTCCACCATTGGTAGAAATAAGATGCGGGTGCCCGGAGAGGTGATCGCTGAAATTATCAATGGAACGGAAGAATTCCTGCAGCTGATGCGGGACCAGGGCATAGGTATTTACAGCGCTGGCGGAGAAACAGCTGATGTGGGGGACCTGGTGAAAACCATTATTGTGGATTCAACGGTATCATGCCGGATGAGACGCTCGGAGGTCATTGAAAACCAGATCAGGGATAGGGATGTTGTTGTTGGACTCGCATCCTATGGACAGGCAAGCTATGAGGCAGCTTATAACGGAGGAATGGGCAGCAATGGCCTGACATCAGCGCGTCATGATGTATTTTCCAGGATCTATGCGGAGAAGTACCCGGAGAGTTATGATGGATCAATACCCGCAGACCTGGTTTATGCAGGATCCTGCAAACTCACGGATCCTGTTTCCGGATCCC
Source organism: Bacteroidales bacterium (assembly GCA_036480555.1). GTDB lineage: Bacteria > Bacteroidota > Bacteroidia > Bacteroidales > SM23-62 > SM23-62. The sequence continues at coordinate 17,686 of JAZGGT010000207.1, forward strand.
CCCTGGACGCTGGCAAACTGGTGTTGTCGCCTACCCGTACATATGCTCCTGTTGTGGCCAGGATCCTGGAAGGTTTTAGAACGGGGATACATGGCATGATCCACTGTTCGGGGGGTGCACAGACGAAGGTGATGCACTTTATTGACCGGCTCCGGATAATCAAGGATAACCTGTTTGACCTGCCACCCCTGTTCCGGTTGATCCATGAACAGTCAGGTACCCCATGGCGCGAAATGTACCAGGTGTTCAATATGGGCCATCGCTTTGAGATCTATGTAGCTCCACATCACGCCGAAGAAATCATCGAAATCTCCAGGTCATTCGGGGTTGATGCCAGAATGATAGGCAGGGTGGAATCTGCTGAAAAAAAGGAAATTATTATCGATGGGGAACATGGTCAATACCAGTACACCTGATATGGTATTTTTTATAACTTTGCAAACTGTTCGAAATGGAGGAGTTTTATGAGTAAAAACCTGATACTGGATAAGCTGGAGGGTGTTAAATACAGGTTTGATGATGTTGCCAGGCTGATTAATGAGCCCGACACCATAGCCGATATGAAAAGGTATATTAAACTGAACAAGGAATACAAGGACCTTGAACCGGTTATTCGCGCTTACGAAGAATATAAGAATTTATTGAGCAATCTTACTTCTACCAAAGATATGCTTGCCACCGAAAAGGATGAGGAGATGAGGGAGATGGCCAAGGCTGAGTTGGATGAATTGAGTGAAAAAGTAGCTCCTTTGGAAGAAAACATCAAATTTTTACTGATACCGACCGATCCGGAAGATGATAAAAATGCCTTGCTGGAGATCCGGGCAGGAACAGGCGGGGATGAGGCGAGTATATTTGCCGGGGAACTGTACAGGATGTATACGAAATTCTGCGAATCTAAAAGGTGGAAACTGGAAGTGACGAGTTTCACGGAAGGGACCGTAGGCGGATACAAGGAGATCATCATGTATGTGAAAGGCGAAGGTGCCTATGGGATCATGAAATATGAGTCCGGTGTACACCGGGTCCAGCGCGTACCCCAGACCGAGACCCAGGGGCGTGTACATACTTCGGCAGCTTCAGTGGCCGTATTGCCCGAAGCCGGGGAGTTTGATATTGATCTGAAACCGGAGGATATCAGGAAGGACACTTATTGTTCATCCGGACCGGGAGGGCAATCTGTAAATACCACCTATTCTGCCATCCGGCTTACCCATGTTCCAAGCGGGATCGTGGTAACATGCCAGGATGAGAAATCCCAGTTAAAAAACCTTGACAAAGCCATGGCTGAACTAAGGACGAGGTTGTATAACCTTGAATACCAGAAGTATCTTGACGATATCTCGTCCAAGCGTAAAACCATGGTTTCGACGGGGGACCGGTCAGCTAAGATCCGGACCTATAATTTCCCACAGGGAAGGATGACAGACCACCGGATCAACCTTACCATGTATAACCTGAGTTCGGTGATGAATGGAGAACTTCAGGGAATCATTGATAAATTGCAAATGGCCGAAAATGCCGAACGGCTTAAAGAAAGTGAAATTGAGGCCTAAGAAATACTGCTGATATGACAGCCGCAGGGCTCTACGAACAGATCCGCCAGAAAAAGTCCTTTCTATGTGTGGGACTGGATACGGATATCGGAAAAATCCCCCAGGTTTTGCACCGCGGGGCATCTCCTGTACTTGAATTCAACAAAAGGATCATCGATGCCACCCATGACCTGGCCATTGCCTACAAGCCCAACCTGGCGTTTTATGAAGCCAGGGGAGCCGACGGGTGGACCGACCTGATAAAGACCGTGGAATATATTCGCTCGAAAGCTCCGGGTGTATTTCTCATAGCCGATGCAAAAAGGGGGGATATCGGTAATACTGCCGCCATGTATGCAAAAGCTTTCTTCGAGGAGATGGATTTTGATGCCATCACCCTTTCCCCCTATATGGGAAAGGATACAGTCACACCCTTCCTAGGGTATGAGGGCAAATGGGTGATCATTCTCGGACTCACCTCCA
>JAZGGT010000208.1:0-5419 GCA_036480555.1 Bacteroidales bacterium
CCTAATGATTCCCAGGTACGGAACCACATCCCTGCTGTACAATCCGGCTTTTTCCCTGATATCCTCAACCTTGTTGGCCACCTTGCGTGCCTCTACCATGTTCTTGACCTGGGCTTTGATCTCAGTGACATGATTGGATATTTCCCTGATCCTGTCTATACGTGCAGCAGAAATCTTCTTATACTCCTCAGCAGATAAAATATCCTTCATCCCCTTAACATTGGTGAGCACATCGCTCTGGTAACGGATGGCGGTGGGCACGATATGATTGATGGCCAGGTCACCGAGTACCCTGGCTTCGATCTGAATCTTTTTGGCATACATCTCGAGCTTAACACCTGTCTGGCCTTCCAGTTCGCGTTTATCAAGGACGCCCTGTGAAGCATACAGGCTTATGGTTTTTTCACTCAGGTAGGCATCGAGTGCTTCGGGTACATACTTGATATTCGAGAGCTTTCTCTTTTGTGCTTCCCTGATCCAGTTCTCTTCGTAATTATTGCCTTCAAAGCGGATGGCCCTTGATTCAATTATGTATTTTCTCAATACCTGGAAAATGGCTTCATCCTTTTTTACCTTTTTCCTCATGATCGCGCTCACATCACGCTTGAATTTGATAAGTTGATCAGCCACTGCTGTATTCAGGGCCACAATTGAGGAGGCGACGTTGGCTGATGATCCGACTGCACGGAATTCAAACCTGTTCCCTGTGAATGCAAATGGAGAAGTCCGGTTGCGATCCGTGTTATCGATCAAGATTCTGGGGATCTTGCCTATATTTAACTTGAACTCGGTCTTTTCATCCGAGGTCATTTTCTTGTCGGTGACGTTGGACTCAATCATATCAAGCATCTCCGACACCTTTGAGCCAAGAAACACCGACATGATCGCAGGAGGGGCCTCATTGGCACCCAGACGATGTGCGTTGCCGGCTGAGGCAATGCTTGCCCTGAGAAGGTCTGTATGCTCATGGACTGCCTTTATGGTATTGACAAGAAATGTCAGGAATAAAAGATTGGTTCTGGGGGTTTTACCCGGAGCCAGGAGGTTGGTACCGGTATCCGTCATCAGTGACCAGTTGCTGTGCTTGGCGGAACCGTTTATGCCGGCAAAGGGTTTTTCATGGAATAGCACCCTAAAATTATGCCTCATTGCAATGCGTTTCATCAGGTCCATGACCAGCAGGTTATGATCCGCTGCCAGGTTGGCTTCTTCATGGATGAGTGTACATTCAAACTGGTTGGGTGCCACCTCATTATGCCTGGTTTTCATAGGCACCCCGAGTTTGTAGGCTTCGATCTCGAAATCTCGCATGAAATAGGAAACCCTTTCCGGTATGGCACTGAAATAGTGATCCTCCAGTTGCTGGTCCTTGGCAGATGCATGACCCATGAGTGTACGTTCGGTCAGCATCAGGTCGGGACGTGCATTATAGAGCGCATCATCCATCAGGAAATATTCCTGTTCCCAGCCCAGTATGGAATTTACCTTTGTCACACTCCGGTCAAAGTATAAACACACCTCTGTGGCAGCTCTGTCAATGGCCTGCATGGATTTCAGAAGGGGTGTTTTCTGATCGAGTGATTCTCCGGTATAGGAAACAAAAATGGTAGGGATACTTAATGTTTTTCCCATTATGAATGCCGGGGAAGAGGGGTCCCATGCGGTATAGCCCCTGGCCTCAAAGGTATTTCTGATACCTCCGCTAGGGAAACTGGAAGCATCCGGTTCTTGTTGCACGAGCTTACTGCCTGAAAAGTTTTCTACAACGGTATCGTCATCCGATAATTCAATGAAAGCATCATGCTTTTCCGCGGTCGCATCCGTCAAAGGGTGAAACCAGTGTGTGTAGTGGGTGGCTCCTCTTTCCGTTGCCCAGGCTTTCATGCCGGCGGCCACTTCATCTGCCATTTTACGGTCTATGCGGGTTCCCTTTTCAATAGATCTCTGTACGCTTCTGAAGGCTTCCAGAGAAAGGTATTTCTGCATGGTTTTCTGGTCAAATACGTTGATGTCGAAATAATCTGAGACTTTTTCTGAGGGGTATTCGACCTTTACAGGCTGCCTGCGCATTACTTCATGTAAAGCCTGAAATCTTAATGTGGCCATTTCCGGAAAATTTGAATATTAATGAGTTCCGGCAAAGATACATTTTTTCTGGGATACCCCCATAAGAAAATACAAAACTTATGAAAAAGTATAAAAACTAATCTAAGACCCCTACAAAATTAGCAACAAACGTGTTAGTTTTTAATTCTCTGTAGTATTTATAAAAGTAGGGGATGGTCTCTATGCCCTTGAAAAAGTGTTCTAGCGGGTAATTCTCATTGGGTGAATGAATGGCATCGGATTCAAGTCCGAACCCATCAGGATGGTTTTAATTCCGAGCACCTCCTCAAAATCTGAAATTATGGGGATACTTCCTCCACTGCGGGTAGGAACGGGCTTTTTCCCGTATGTTTTCTCCATCGCCCTGCTGGCTGCCTGGTAAGCATCTGTATCGGTCGGAGATATATAGCCCTCTCCCCCGTGCAGGTTTTCCACCTTTACCTTTACCCCTTTCGGTGCAATGGACATAAAATGATCCTCGAAAAGCTTATCAACCTCGAACGATTTCTGGTGGGGTACAAGGCGCATGGATATCTTGGCATGGGCTTTTGACGGTAGTACGGTCTTTGCGCCCTCTTCTATATAACCTCCCCATATGCCATTCACATCCAGGCTTGGGCGGATCCCGGTACGCTCCAGGGTAGAATACCCTTCCTCTCCGGAGACTTCATCGATATCCAGCTCTTTCCTGTATTCATCGAGATTGAAAGGTTCCTTGGCCATTTCCTTCCTTTCCTCGTCACTAAGGACCAGCACCTCATCATAAAATCCGGGTATGGTAATTTCATTTCTTTCGTTGGTCAGTGATGCGATCATCTTACAGAGCAGATTGACCGGGTTGGCTACCGCACCTCCGAACAATCCTGAATGCAAATCCCGGTTCGGACCTGTAAGCTCCACCTCCATATAGCTCAATCCTCTGAGTCCAACTGTTATAGATAGGATATCCGTGGCGATCATAGTGGTATCCGATACCAGTATGACATCTGACTTCAGAAGGTTCATGTTCTTTCTGCAGAATTCTTTCAGGCTGGGCGAGCCGACTTCCTCTTCCCCCTCGATCATAAACTTTACATTGTAGGGCAGCTGTCCGGACTTTACCATGAATTCTAAGGCTTTGACGTGCATGAAAAGCTGGCCCTTATCATCATCCGCACCACGGGCCTATATTTTCCCATCCCTGATTTCAGGCTCAAATGCCGGTGAATCCCATAACTCCTGTGGCTCGGCCGGCTGCAAATCGTAATGCCCGTATACGAGTACCGTGGGCAGGTCATGATCAATGGTTTTGGCACCAAATACTGTATGTCTTCAAACCAATCTGAACTTTTTGGGATAAAAAAATAAGGTGTGGTTTCATATAAAATTACTCAATTTATCAACACATTGCTATGCTGATAAATTGAGTTTTTTGTTTAAATATTGATTTCTCCTGTTTTTAATGTTTTCAAATTTGATTTTCTTTCTCTTTTCCACGATTTTACGTTTTCTTCCAAAGAATACATCTGCCGGTGCCAAGTTATTGAGACAGAACGCTGGATAAATTTCCAGCGCTTTTTTGGTCTAATTGCCAGTAATTTATAATTTTGAGTGACTGACTTGAATTACAATACAGGGTGTCCCATCCGCTGACGTATCAGCACTTTATTATACGCACATGATGAGGTTTATGGGACACCCTTCTTTTCATAAATTATAGGCACTTTCACCATGTTCGTAGATATCCAGTCCTTCTTCCTCAATGGTCTTTGAAACCCTGATTCCGATCGTTTTCTTCAGTATGAAGAACAGGATAAATCCGAGTCCGAGTGCCCATGCAGCTACTGATACCACTCCCAGGACCTGGGAACCCAGCAATGCAGCACCACCGCCATAGAACAATCCACCCTCCGATGCGAATAAACCGACAAGAATGGTTCCTGTCGCACCTGACAGACCATGTACGGAAATGGCGCCAACCGGGTCGTCAACTCTCAGAACTTTATCAATAAATTCAACACCGAATACCAGGACAATTCCTGCAATTATACCAATGATCACTGCTCCACCTGGAGTTACAATATCACATCCTGCTGTAATCGCCACAAGTCCGGCCAGTGCACCGTTCAGGGTAATACTCAGTCCGGGTCTCCTATACCTCGCCCAGGTTATAAACATGGCTGTGACAGCTCCTGCTGCCGCAGCAAGGTTGGTTGTGATGAATATATGTGAAATGGCCAATGCATTATCCGTGCCGGATGCTGCCAGCTGTGATCCAGCATTGAAACCAAACCATCCAAACCAGAGTATAAACACTCCAAGTGCTGCGAAGGTAAGATTATGTCCCGGTATGGCATGGGCTTTGCCATTGTATTTACCAATCCGGGCACCCAGCATTGTAGCTCCGGCAAGACCTACCCATGCACCTACAGAGTGGACCACAGTTGAGCCTGCAAAATCGTGGAACGGTGTTTCAAGACTGGACAGCCAACCACCTCCCCAGGCCCAGTGTCCGGAAATGGGATAAATAACAGCTGTAATCACCAGGCTGAATATGAGATATATATTAAATTTGGTCCTTTCAGCCATTGCCCCGGATACAATTGTCGCCGCTGTAGCCGCAAAAACTGTCTGGAACATAAGGCTGGCCTTGTCTGTGATCCCGTCAACACCGTCACTGTTAAAAAAGAAAGAGAATTTTCCGATAAACCCGCCAATATCACTGCCGAACATTATGGTAAATCCAACGAACCAGAAAACGAGCGAGCCGATTGAAAAATCCATGAGGTTTTTCATAATTATGTTGGCAGTATTCTTTGCGCGGGTAAAACCTGCCTCAACCATTGCAAAACCCGGCTGCATGAACATAACCAGTACCGCAGCGATCAGGACCCAGACAGTATCGATAGATATATTAAGTTCACCAATGGAACTGGCTACTTCTTCAAATATTTTCGTTTCTTCCATGATTATATTGTATTTTATGATTCAACAAAGGATTTAATTAATCTATGATATATAGTGATTCGTCCCCTTTTTCACCTGTCCGGATACGGTAACTCTCATCAATGTTCGAGATAAATATTTTTCCGTCACCAATTTCTCCGGTCTTTGCAGCTTTCAGAATCGTATTCACGGTTTTATCCAGATTGGCATCCCTGACAACGATAGATAACAGCAATCTTTCAATACTGCTTGTGTCATAGGCAATCCCCCTGTAAACCCGGCTTTGAGTGGCTTTTCCAACCCCGATAACGGGAAAAAAGGAAAAGAAATCAATCCCTGAATCATGAAGTGTGTCTTTCACTTCCTGAAACTTTGTTTTTCTGATAAT
>JAZGGT010000209.1:0-2704 GCA_036480555.1 Bacteroidales bacterium
GATGATGGTATTGGTATGACCGCAAGGTACCTGACCGGACAGGAAATGATAAAGATTTCCGATAAGCGGAGGAAGTGGCATAATTTTATAGAGTTACTTGGGTCCAGGGAGAATAACCTGAAGAACATCGATGTTAAATTCCCGCTTAATATCATGACGGCTGTCACCGGGGTCAGCGGATCAGGTAAGTCTTCCCTGGTTACCAGCATACTCTATCAGGCACTCCTCAAGAAATTACAGGGTCATGGCGAGAAACCCGGGGACCATGACCTGGTCCGGGGGGATATTCAAATGCTGGATGGCATAGAGATGGTTGATCAGCATCCAATAGGAAAATCATCACGGTCCAATCCGGTTACCTACCTGAAGGCATTTGATGAGATCAGGAGATTGTATGCTGATCAACAGGCGTCTGTTGTACAGGGATTCAAAGCATCCCATTTTTCATTTAATATTGACGGGGGCCGCTGCGAAGAATGCCAGGGAGAAGGAATCATCAAGGTGGAGATGCAATTTATGGCCGATGTGCACCTGGTCTGTGACAGTTGCCATGGACGGCGTTTCAAGGATGACATACTGGATGTAAGGTATAGAGGAAAGAATATTTACGACCTACTGGAATGCACTGTGAATGAGGCAATTGATTTTTTTTCGGAAGCTGATGGGAACATTGAGAAAAGGATCATTGATAAACTAAGGCCACTTGCTGATGTCGGCCTTGGTTATGTAAAACTGGGACAATCATCCAGTACCCTGAGTGGCGGTGAGAGCCAGCGTGTTAAACTCGCCTCTTTCCTGTCGAAGGAAAACGCTGGCAGAAACTTGCTTTTTCTCTTCGATGAACCTACAACAGGACTCCATTTCCATGATATCCGGAAATTGCTTGATGCCTTTCAGGAATTGATAGGCAAAGGCCATAGCCTGGTCATCATCGAACATAATCTTGAGGTGATCAAATCAGCAGACTGGATCATTGATCTTGGTCCCGAAGGAGGTGAGGAGGGAGGAGAGGTCCTTTTTGAGGGTACACCGGAAGACCTGAGCAAGCACCCGACATCCTACACGGGCAAGTTTTTAAAGACAAAATTAAGGTAAGCATGAAACAAATACTGAGCTTAATCTTCATCATGATTCTCCCGATCAGGGTTTATTGCAGCCACCCGGATACGCCTCCCAATATTATTTTTATCCTGACCGATGACCAGCGCTGGGATGCCCTGGGCCATGCCGGAAACAAAGTTATTCAGACACCGCAAATGGATCAGCTGGCCAGGGAGGGTACATGGTTCAGTCATGCCATCGTGACAACCCCGATCTGTTCTGCCAGCCGGGCCAGCCTGTTCACCGGTGTCCATGAAAGGTGCCACCGGTATACTTTTCAAACCGGACCGATCAGCGACAGGTTCATGTTGTATTCGTATCCTCAACTTTTAAAGGATGCAGGGTACAGCACCGCTTTTTTTGGAAAATTCGGGGTGAATTATGCTAAAAAAGTACAGATGTTTGATGTCATAGAAGATTATGACAGGAATAATCAATATGATGATTACAGGGGGTACTATTATAAAACCCTGGATAAAGATACCGTTCATTTAACACGGTATACTGGCCAGAAAGCCCTGGATTTCATTGAGGAGGCCCCGGCTGACAGACCATTTTGCCTGTCTCTTAGCTTCAGTGCACCACATGCTCATGACGGGGCTGAGAAACAGTATTTCTGGCAGGAAGAAACTGACCATCTGTATAAGGATATGAAAATGCCCGGTCCTGAATTGGCAGGGGATGAATATTTCGAGCAATTGCCCCGGCCCGTTCGGGAAGGATTCAACCGTACGCGCTGGTACTGGAGGTATGATACTCCTGAAAAATACCAGCATAGTGTGAAAGGTTATTATCGCATGATAAGGGGTATTGATCTTGAAATTGCCAGGATCAGGGAGAAGTTGGAAGAGAAGGGTCTTGACAAAAATACTGTGATCATAGTGATGGGTGATAACGGGTATTTTTTGGGCGAAAGGCAATTGGCAGGAAAATGGTTGATGCACGATAATTCAATCCGGGTGCCATTGATCATCTATGATCCCCGGTCAAAGGGGCACAGAACCATTGATGAAATGGCCCTGAATATCGATGTGCCGGCTACCATAATTGAACTTGCAGGCTTAAAGCAACCTCCTTCCTGGCATGGAAAAAGTCTCTATCCGCTTGTGTCCGGAGAATCAAGATCCATCCATCGTGACACCGTTCTGATTGAACATTTGTGGGAGTTTGAAAATATACCTCCCAGCGAAGGAGTCCGTACCCGGACATGGAAATATTTTCGCTATATCAATGACCAGTCAGCAGAAGAACTGTACAATCTTGAGAAAGATCCCCGGGAAATCAATAACCTTGCCGGAAAGGATGATTATCAAAGCGTCATTGCATCGTTGCGCCAGAAGTGCAGCGAATTATCCAAAGCATTTGCAGACCCTGATGGGGGTGTTCCTTACGGGATGCGTGTTGAATACCTCAGAGACCCGGACCGGACACCAATCCAGGACCCTTTGCCTGAATATAGTTGGGTTGTTCCGGCTGAATCTGTATTTCAAAAAGCCTTTCAGATACTGGTTGCTTCGCGGAAAGAACTCCTCGGGAAAAATATTGGAGATGTCTGGGACAGCAAACAGGTAAGAAGTAATCAGTCGGTCAACGTCGAACATGG
>JAZGGT010000210.1:0-4828 GCA_036480555.1 Bacteroidales bacterium
AAGCTTTTTGAATTTAATTTGCATGTACACCAACAGTTTGCATGTTGTAATAATTTTCTTCGTACCATACCCGATTTGTTCTTTGGATTAGGGTTAAATTGTTTTTTCTTCACAGAGTAGGGTAGGATTAACCTGGAATGCTTTTTATCAACTGTGATTCTCAGCATTAATTTATAGTCCTGGGTAATTTTTAACAGGTTTACTATTTAATTCAATCTTATAGCTTGCCATGGTATTGTAAAGGTAATTGATTTTACTGAAACATTACTGAAACTATTTTCTCATTTCAAGTCATGCTATTTCATCCTAATTCATCGATGGGGCAGGCAATACTCATAAAACCAGCGAATTGAAAAAAGGCAGGATGAAGTGTGATGACAGAGTTCGATTCCTGGTAATCTGCTCGTGGGTTTCTCCTGAAATCCGATGATTTTCCCGAATGGGGAATATGGCATTTACAAGTGAAATTTTTTCACTGATAAAAGAATCCCTGGAAATAGCCTGCCGGCCCCTGTCGTTCAGTAAAAATTCTGTTAACGGTGAATCTGTCATTACAATAATCCAGGCCCAGTGTGGGCGCATATGAAAGTGTATTTAATCTCGTGATTTTCATATGTCAGTAAATGACTTTATTGTTTATTATAGCTTGCTGAACTATGGTTTACATATAGAACATCTCAACTATTCTTTCTGATTCTCCCCAAACTTTAGCATCTTTTAATTTAATGACTGGGATTTTTCGTACGGAATAAAAAGGCGGGGAGGCAGCCCCCCCTGACCACCTGCCGCCCCGCCCTGCTGAAGTCGCTTTGCCATTGCGGGGAAGGCTTCAAATCTTGGGAGAACAATGATGAAAGGAGAACAATGATGAAAATAGTTTCTGATGTATCGAAAGGAGGGCTCCATGGGAGCCCAAATGGGAAATCTCGGAATAAACGCCTTCAACGAGGCTGGCTGGTGACCAAACCAGCCAATGACGGAGTGGTTATGTATTTTGCAGCATGAAATCTATTGACCAGTGCTGCCTCTGATAGTAAAATCAATAATGCAATGTTCGGTGATGATGCGCCAGAAAAATCAGATATTACCGGACCTGAGTATCTGGAATTACTGCCTGCCACCACCGATCAATCACCTTCTGAGAGATAGATTTCATAACTGCGCTCACAGGAGGCAACAAATTCTGAGAGACAAATTTTCATGTTTTCTGAGATATCAGGGTCACCTGTATCGGATTGCCGGTTAAGCAAAACAGGGCGCTATCGAAGGAGTTTGACAGACAGGATCTCTTCTGTCTTATCAAGGTGTAGTTTCAGATTGTGGTTATAAGCTGTATAGAGATTTTCTGCTTTTAACAGGTAATCCTTAGCCAAAGTATATTCTTCCATCCTGAAATATCCCCAGCCATACATATGCAGCAGGATTGGATTGTCGGGATCAATTTCCAGGGCTTCCTTCAATAATTTCATTGCCTCCTCCATCCTGACACCCATCGATATCAGGACCCTGGCCAGTGAGCCCTGTTTCTCAATGTTATCCGGATCAAGATTCAGGGCGGAACGGAAATATCTTTCTGCCTTCAGGTTATCTGTTTCCAGGAACAGTATCCCCAGGTTGTGATAGATGTCCGAATCGGTCCTGCCCTTGCCTTCCCAGTAATCCTGATACTCTGTCAGCAGTCTGTCAGCATCCCTGATCTTTCCCTGGGCATAATAACAAATGGCCTGCCGGCCAACTAGCGCTGGATGATCGGGGTAGTGAATGCTTCCATCATCATAAATTTTCGATTCTTCCTTGTAGATTCCAAGCATGTGGTAGCAATAGCCCATATAGACATAAACCTGGACCATGGGTCGGCCAGCGGATTCACTATGCAGATCCAGGTATTTCTCAAAAGCATCAATGGCCGGATCAAATTCATAAAGTGATTTGTACTGCACGCCGAGATGAAACCAGAAGGTAACTGAACCGGGATCCAGTTTAAGAATTTCTTTGATGATATCTATCACTTCAAGAGGATTCTTACGTGTATCGACAGCCTGGAAATATTCTGTAGTCAGCCTGGATAGCAGGGGAACACTATCCTGGACGATTATCCCCGAAACTTTTTGTGAATTCTCATGGAAAATACTGGTGACTCCATTATCACTCACATGTTTGGCCTTTTCATAGCCAGCCCTGCAAACTGGTGCAACACCTGCCAGGACAGATAAAAAGATCGCAGCCAGATATTTCTTAGTATTCTTCACTGCGATTAATAATATCAGGGATTTCTCTGCAAATTGAACCAATTTAATCATTTAATATCAATCAAGGTAAATCAGAACCTAAAATAGTCATCTATGAACTATATTTCGACACCGGTCGCTGCATCTATAATAATTTTGAGGAAGACGAGCGTGCTAAAATTACAGAACAAACAATAACTACATTTTACAGCCATCCCTTAACAACAGGACTCTTCAACTGGACCTTTATGCATGAAAATGACGAAAAGGCAATGGCTTATTATAATGGTTTAATTAAGCTTAATGGTCTGGTTTGGTACTATTTGCACCATATTCGTTATATAACAAACTAACAGATAGTGAGTGATAATCAAAGGAATTGTTCAATAAGTACATTTAAGGGCGAATATGATTTTACAGCTGAATATGAAGGTGCAAGATTTATTTTACTAATTGATTGATATGTGTTGATATGAAATGATATTCCAGCGTAACTTGATCAAATTGGATGAATAATATTAACATACCAGGTATTCACCAAAAACATTTAAGCCATAAGCTATGAAATACAAATCAAAAAATGCCATTCTGATAATTGCTGTTATCCTGGCATCTGCGGTACTGGTTGCCCTGAACGGAAGGAGTGACACAACCGACCTTCCTAATATAATCATTGTTATTACCGACGATCAGGGTAAAAATGACCTGGGATGCCTGGGTAACAAATTTATTAAGACACCCCACCTCGATGATTTTTATAATGAGTCAGTCAGGTTTACCAATTTCCATGTATCCACAACATGTGCCCCCACACGGGGAGCCCTCATGACAGGCCGGCATACCAACAGGTTGAATGTATTTCATACTATTTCGGGCCGCTCATTGCTCTTTGAGGATGAGAGGCTTTTGCCTCAGGTTTTAGCCGAGAACGGGTATACAAACGGTATGTTCGGGAAGTGGCACCTGGGAGACAACTATCCGTTCCGCCCTGAAGACAGGGGATTTCACGAAGTAGTCAGGCACGGTGGGGGTGGCATTACCCAGGGACCAGATTACTGGGGAAATGACTATTTCGATGATACCTATTGGCATAACGGGCAAACAGAAAAATATGAAGGTTATTGCACCAATGTATTCTTTACCGAAGCATTGAAATTCATTGAGGACAACAAGGACAATCCGTTTTTCTGTTATATCTCCACCAATGCGCCCCACGGGCCGCTGAATGTTCCGAAGGAGTACCTTGACATGTATACTGATGTAGACGACATTGAAGACCGGTTCAAAAGGTTTTATGGTATGATCACCAACATCGATGATAACTTTAAGGTACTGCAGGAAAAGCTCGACGAGCTGGGACTAACCGGGAATACCATCCTGGTTTTTATGACCGACAATGGAACTGCAGGCGGGAACAGGGTGTATGATGCAGGGATGAGAGGAAGCAAAGGAAGCGAATACGAGGGCGGGCACCGGGTACCCTTCTTTATCCGTTGGCCGGAGGGTGGATTATCGGGAGGGAAAGATATCAACAACCTGGTAGCTCATTATGATATCCTGCCTACTATTGTTGATTTGCTGGGACTGGATTTCACACCGGTAAAACCGCTCGATGGGATCAGCCTTAAACCCCTGTTGAAGGGGAAATCGGAAAACTGGCCGAACAGGATCCTGTACATGGATACACAGCGTGCACAAAACCTGGTAAAATACAGGTTCTATTCCGTAATGGATGATGACTGGCGCCTTGTGAACAGTACTGAATTGTATAATATGAAAAACGACCTGGCCCAGACCGATAATGTAATAGATCAATATCCGGAAGTCGCTTCCAGGCTTGCCGAAGGTTACGAAAGATGGTGGCAATCGTTCATGGATGAAGGGGTAAATGAAAGGTATGCTTATATAAAAGTCGGGACACCCTATGAAAACCCATCAAGGATCTCAGCCCATGATATGCTGACCGGCATGCATGGAGGTTCCTGGCACCAATATGGTGCAGCCAATGCCTCACAGGCAGCCGGAAGGTGGAAAATCGAATTTGTGGAAGACGGGGAATATAACATTATCCTCCGCCGCTTTCCAAGGGAGAGTGGACTTGGAATAAACGACACCTTCCCGGGACAGGAAAAAACCATCGAGCTGGACAGGGTAATGCCCGAAGGGAAAAAATCAGATTTTGAGAAAGCATTTCTGTATGTGGCCGGAATACAGGAATCTGCTGACATCCAACAAGACCAGGAAGAGGTAACTTTTACTTCATTTATTCCAGCCGGGAGGTATGACCTTGAAGCCCGGCTGATCGACAAGGAAAACAAGATGCATCCGGCCTACTACCTGTATATTGAAAAGTTGTAACAGACCGGGCCGGTCATTATGGAGATCAAATATTTCTTTGCCAGAAGGAAAATCGTTAAATTAAACCTAAATATATTCCAATCCTGACAGGAATTCATATTTGTAGTAGTTTTGTAAACCGGTTCAGGATATGCACACAAGGAGATACAAGGTGTTAAATGTGGAGATTTAATCTTTCTTTAATATACAGGATTTTACTCTTTTTACTGGTAGTGATTTGCATCCGGTGCCAGGAAAAAGAA
>JAZGGT010000211.1:0-2160 GCA_036480555.1 Bacteroidales bacterium
CATTGCAGAGGTAAGTGCGGCTGAGGCCTCACTGAGAGCTTCCAAAATTGAACTTGGCTATACGAAGATTTATTCGCCCATAACCGGGATCATCGGGATCACTGAGGCAAAGGTGGGGGATTTTGTAGGCCGGGAACCGAATCCTGTGGTGCTGAACGGGGTCTCCAGAACAGATGTGATCCTGGTTCGCTTCTCGATTACCGAAGCTCAATATCTAAATATAATGAAACATAATGCCAATCTATCAGCAGAAGACAAGGAATCACAAGCGGACATGACCCTGAAACTTCTCATGGCCGGGGGTTATGTCCACGAACAGGAGGGGACACTTGATTTTGCCGACCGCAGCATCAATGCCAGTACGGGTACACTCCTGCTGCAGGCATCTTTTGAAAATCCACAGCGCATCGTACGCCCGGGACAGTTTGCACGGGTCAGGGCCATCTTCGATATTGAAGAGGGAGGGATCATGATCCCGCAGCGTTGCGTTACGGAGCTTCAGGGCAGGTTCCTGGTGAACCTGGTCGGGGAAAATAATGTTATTGAATCACGTGAAGTGGGACTCGCGTTTAAATATGGGAATATGTGGGTTGTTGACGAGGGACTGAAAAAAGGGGATATGGTCGTACTCGAAGGGCTACAGGTGGCCCGCGAGGGGGTTAAGATCAACCCATTGCCTACCGAGTTTGAAATAATCCACGAGAATATTTAGACCATGGAAGGAGGTAACTTTTTTGTAAGAAGGCCCATTGTGGCCATGGTCATTGCCATCGTGATCGTTATTGTAGGGGTAGTTTCCCTGCTGGGATTGCCGATGGAGCAATATCCGAACATCACGCCACCTGTTGTTGAGGTACGTGGGACCTACACTGGAGCCAACGCAGTCAATGTTGAACAATCCGTCGCCACCCCTGTGGAACAGGAGATGAACGGGGTGGAGAACATGATCTACATGAAATCCATCAATTCCAACGATGGCATCATGAATCTCCAGATCTCATTTGAAGTGGGTGCGGATCCTGACATGAGTACAGTATTTGCCCAGAACAGGGTTTCTGCAGCCACTGCCAAACTTCCGGAAGATGTGAAAAAATTTGGGGTGTCAACCAAAAAAACCCTCCCCAGCATCATGCTCATTGTGACCATTACTTCAGATGGCCGCTATGATCAGAATTTCCTGGGGAATTATGCCCTTATTAACATCAAGGATGTACTGGCGCGTATCAAGGGTATTGGGAACGTGAACGTCCTTGGCGCCAGTGACTATTCCATGCGGATATGGGTAAAGCCCGACCGACTGGCCCACCTTGGGATCACCATTGGTGAGATCCGCAAGGCCATTAGTGAGCAGAACATTATCGTCCCGGGTGGAAAGTTTGGTGCCGAACCTGCCCCTGAGGGAACTGAATTTACCTATACAGTCAGGATGCCCGATCGCCTGCAGACGGCTGAGGAATTCGGGAACATCATTGTCCGTACCAATTCCGACGGTTCGCAGGTACACCTATCAGACATTGCCAGTGTAGAGTTGGGTGTTGAAACCTACCTGGCCTATACCCGTCTGGATGGGGAGGAATGTGCATTGATAGCCATTTACCAGATGCCTGGATCCAATGCGGTAGAATTGCAGGAGACGGTGCTTGCCACCATGGAAGAATTAAAGGCAAATTTTCCCGAGGGGGTAGATTATACTGTCTCCCTGGATACCACCAAACCCATTACAGCCGGGATAAAAGAGATAGTGGTCACCCTTTTCATCGCCATGGCGCTTGTCATCCTGGTCGTTTTCATATTTATCCAGGATTTCCGTGCCACCCTGATCCCCACCATGGCCATCCCCGTGTCACTTGTGGGTGCTTTTATACTGTTTCCGGTTCTTGGTTTTACCATTAATACCCTTTCTCTTCTGGGACTTGTACTCGCCATCGGGATAGTGGTGGATGACGCCATAGTGGTGGTCGAAGCGGTACAGGTCAAGATTGAGGAAGGCTTGAATCCCAAACAGGCCACCATTGCCGCCATGAAGGAGGTGACCGCCCCGGTCATAGCCACGACCCTTGTCCTGGTGGCGGTGTTTGTCCCGGTGGCCAGCATGGGTGGCATCACCGGCAGGTTATACCAGCAATTCGCCATTACCATTGCTGTATCCGTGCTCTTCTC
>JAZGGT010000212.1:0-7414 GCA_036480555.1 Bacteroidales bacterium
AGAAGTTTGGTATAAGGACGGGCATCGTAAAAAAATCCCTGTGTCATTCTGTTGAAATTGATAATTTTGCAGCATAAAAGTATTAATAATTTTCTGTTTTGCTCAGGATCGGTAAAGTTGAAATAGAGAAGCATCCCCTCTTACTTGCGCCCATGGAGGATCTTTCGGATCCCCCTTTCCGCTATGTTTGTAGAGAATATGGTGCGGACCTGATGTATACGGAATTCATTTCTTCAGATGGATTGATCCGTCATGGGGCAAAAAGTGTCAGGAAGCTGGAAATATTTGATTATGAACGGCCCATTGGCATACAACTCTACGGACACCTGGTGGAATCCATGGTGGAAGCCACCCGTATGGTGGAAAAGGTCCTGCCTGATTTGATTGACATCAATTTCGGTTGCCCGGTCAAAAAAATTGCCAGGCGTGGTGCAGGTGCCGGCATGTTGCGTGATGTTCCCCTGATGGTTAAGATGACGGAGGCCATTGTACAACAGACCAGGCTCCCCGTTACAGTCAAGACAAGGCTGGGTTGGGATGATCAAAACAAAAATATTCTCGAGGTGGCGCTGAGGCTTCAGGATGTCGGGATCAAGGCCCTGACAATACATGGCCGGACCGGCACGCAGCTATACAGGGGACAGGCAGACTGGAGCCTGATAGGGGAGGTGAAAAAACATCCGGATATAGAGATCCCGATTATCGGTAACGGTGATATAACAGGGCCAGAAATTGCTGCCGGACGATTTGCGCAATACGGTGTTGATGCCATTATGATCGGCCGTGCCACGGTGGGAAAACCATGGATTTTCCGGGAGATCAAACATTATCTTGAAACCGGTGAAACACTTCCACCTCCTGATCTGAAAGAGAAAGTCTCACTGGCCAGGATGCATTTTCAGAGATCCCTGGAATGGAAGGGCGAACCAAGAGGAATCTTTGAGATGCGCAGGCATTTCAGTAATTATTTCAAAGGCCTGCCTGACTTCAAGGAAATCCGGCTGAAGCTGGTCACCTCACTTGATGTTAAAGAGATAAATGATATCCTCGACCTGATAGAACAGAGATACCCTGCTCTGTGAGATGCCGGCTCCCTGATTAAAAAATTTTATTCAGGTCCTTTTTTTGGGGATAGTCCAGATTATAATGGAGTCCCCTGCTCTCTTTCCGGTCCTGTGCCATCTTGATGGTCAGGTAACTGGCTGTGATCAGGTTGCGAAGCTCACACAGGGATTTGGACAGGGTGGATTTCCGGTACAGGGTTTCGGTTTCGCGGTAAATGATCTCAAGTCGGTTAAGCGCCCGGTTCAACCTGAGATCAGACCTGACAATGCCAACATAATTACTCATGATCTGCTGCATCTCTTTAAAGTTCTGGGTAATCAGGATCATTTCTTCGGGATGGGAGGTTCCTGCATAATCCCAGTCAGGTACATTGTCCTGTATCCTTATTTTACTTGCCTCATTGATTGCCGACCGGGCGGACCTGTCTGCATAGACAATGGCTTCGATCAGGGAATTCGAAGCAAGCCGGTTGGCTCCATGCAGTCCCGTGCTTGATGTTTCACCTGCTGCATACAGTTGCCTTATCCAGGTAGCCCCGTGTTCATCCACCTTGATACCTCCGCACATGTAGTGTGCAGCAGGAACCACGGGGATTTTATCCTTTGTTATATCAATGCCAAGACTCAGGCATTTTTCATGAATGTTTGGAAAATGGGAAACCAGCTCCTCCGGATCCAGGTGGGATGCATCCAGAAAAACATAATCATCCCCCCTTGATTTCATCTCATTATCAATGGCCCGGGCTACAATATCTCTGGGGGCCAAACTTTTACGCTTATCATACTTGTCCATGAACTCCATGCCATCCTGTGTCTTTAAAACCGCACCGAATCCCCTGAGTGCCTCTGATATCAGGAAAGAAGGCCTTTCTCCCGGATTGTAAAGGGAAGTTGGATGAAACTGGACAAACTCCATGTTTTCAATTATTCCTTTGGCACGGTAGACCATGGCAATTCCATCGCCGGTAGCAACAGGAGGATTGGTGGTTGTATGGTACAAATTCCCCACCCCGCCGGTGGCTATTATGGTTGTTTTTGCCAGCAGGGTGATCACCTGGTCTGTTTTCAGGTCCAGTACATAAGCCCCGAAACAACGGATATTCTGGTTATACCTTTTTACAAGCATGCCCAGGTGATGCTGTGTGATCAGGTCAACCGCGAAATGATTTTCCAGGATCTCAATATTTTTATGCTTGCTGACCTGCTCACTGAGTATTTTCTGGATCTCAAAGCCTGTATTGTCCTTGTGATGCAGGATACGTTTTTCAGAATGTCCTCCTTCCCTGGCCAGATCAAATTCACCATTCGATTTTTTGTCAAACCGGGCACCCCATCTTATTAGTTCCTCTATCTGCGCCGGTGCATCCCTGACCAGATTCCGTACTACATCCTCGTCACAGAGACCATCCCCTGCAATAAGCGTATCCTCTATATGCTTTTCATAGGAATCCGGCTCATGGGTTACAGCGGCAATCCCCCCCTGGGCCAGCTGTGTGTTGGTCTCTTCAATGGTAGTTTTGGAAATTACACATACCTTCCCATGGTCCGCCACTTTTAATGCAAAACTTAATCCTGCCGATCCGGATCCGATAACCAGAAAATCAACTTCTTTTTTCATGGTGACAATTATTCTACAAATATAATAAGCCTTTTTTCAAAGCCCTTAATTGTTAAGGATTTCATGAAGCAATTATTTTCTTTACTTTTGTCCATTAAATTTAACGAAACCCTTCAATAAACTATGGCACAGGAAGACCGTTTCAAGAAGATCATTGCCCATGCCAAGGAATATGGATTTGTGTTTCCGTCCAGTGAGATCTATGATGGTTTAAGTGCTGTTTATGATTATGGACAGAACGGTGTTGAAATGAAGAACAACATCCGGGCTTACTGGTGGGATGCTATGGTAAACCTGAATGAGAATATTGTCGGTATTGACTCCGCTATTTTTATGCATCCTGAGATCTGGAAAGCTTCCGGTCATGTGGATGCATTCAACGATCCCCTGATTGATAACAAGGACTCAAAAAAAAGATACCGGGCTGACCAGTTGATAGAGGATTACCTGGATAAACTGCAGGGGAAGATCAACAAAGAAGCGGAAAAAGCTTCCAAAAAATTTGGGGAGTCATTTGACAGAGAGAAGTTTCTTGGCACCAACCCGAGGGTACTTGCCAACCGGGACAAGATAGACAGGATACACGGCCGCTTTGTCAAAGCTCTGAAGATGGATGACCTGGTAGAGCTCCGTCAGATCATTATTGATTGTGAGATCGCCGATCCTGAATCCGGTTCCAGGAACTGGACCGATGTCAGGCAGTTCAACCTGATGTTTGATACCAGGCTTGGTTCTGTCAACGAATCTGCCAGTAAAATTTACCTCCGCCCGGAAACGGCCCAGGGCATTTTTGTGAATTTCCTGAATGTTCAGAAATCCGGACGGATGAAGATTCCATTCGGCATCGCCCAGACCGGTAAAGCCTTTCGCAATGAGATTGTCGCCCGCCAGTTCATTATGAGAATGAGGGAATTCGAGCAGATGGAGATGCAATACTTTGTCCGGCCCGGTAAAGAATTAGAATGGTTTGAGTTCTGGAAGGATAAGCGCATGAAGTGGCATCAGTCACTGGGACTGGGAAAGGAGAAGTACCGTTTCCATGATCATGATAAACTTGCCCATTATGCCAATGCAGCCACGGATATAGAGTTTGAGTTCCCGATAGGATTCAAGGAGGTTGAAGGAATCCACTCGAGAACCGATTTCGACCTTTCACAGCATCAGAAATTCTCGGGCAAAAAGATGCAGTATTTTGATAACGACCTTAATGAGAGCTATGTGCCCTATGTCGTTGAAACATCCATTGGACTTGACAGGATGTTCCTGACTGTGCTTGCAGGATCATATGAAGAAGAGAAACTGGAAAAGGAAGGAGCAGATGAGGAGAGGGTCGTCATGAGGATCCCTGCATTTCTTGCCCCTGTAAAGGTTGCCGTCCTTCCCCTGGTCAAAAAGGATGGATTGCCTGATACAGCAAGGAAAA
This sequence comes from Bacteroidales bacterium, assembly GCA_036480555.1. Classification (GTDB taxonomy): domain Bacteria; phylum Bacteroidota; class Bacteroidia; order Bacteroidales; family SM23-62; genus SM23-62. The sequence goes on from JAZGGT010000212.1 coordinate 4,106, forward strand.
TCATGGATGAGTTGAAACTGGATTTCAACTGCCAGTATGAGGAAAAGGACTCCATCGGGCGGCGTTACAGGAGGCAGGATGCCATAGGGACCCCCTACTGTATTACCATCGATCACCAGACACCGAAGGACGAAACCGTTACCATCAGGTACCGTGACACCATGGAGCAGGAACGTATTCCGGTTAAACAGCTCCGCGACTTTGTCCAGGAGAAGGTCAGTCCCAAGAAACAATTAAGCATGCTGGGATAATATAATGTCAGAAACCGGGCTTAGAAAAGTGCTTATTATCACTTATTACTGGCCCCCAGGTGGAGGTGCCGGGGTCCAGCGCTGGTTGAAGTTCACCAAGTATATGCGTGAATTCAACTACGAGCCGGTGATTTACACTGCGGAGAACCCGGAATACCCCTCACTCGATGAATCCCTTTTCAAGGACGTGCCCGACAAGCTTACCGTCCTTAAAACCCGGGTCTGGGAACCCTATAAATTATATAAATGGTTTACTTTTCAGAAAAAAGGACATAAGATCAATTCGGCTTTCCTGAATGAGAAAAAAAAGCAGGGCCTCGCCGAAAAAATGGCAATATGGATCCGTGGGAATCTGTTCATTCCTGATGCCCGCAGGTTCTGGATCAAACCTTCTGTAAGATACCTTACCCGTTATATTTCCGAAAACCCCGTGGATCTTATCGTAAGTACAGGTACTCCACACAGCCTCCACCTGATTGCACTCAAAATCTCAAAGAAACTTAAGATCCCATGGGTGGCTGACTTCAGGGATCCGTGGACAAAAATATATTATCAGCAATCCCTGATGGTTGGCAGGTTGGCCAGCCGGAAACATCAAAAACTGGAACAAAGTGTACTTCAGAATGCCCATGCGGTAACCGTGGTAAGCCAGGATATGAAACGCCAGTTTGAAGAAATGGGTGCCCCGAACGTCCGGGTTATCCCGAATGGATTTGACCATGAGGATTTTACTGATCCTGGCGGAGATCAAACACCCATTGTCCCGGATCAGTATTTCAGCATTACCCACATTGGCACACTTTTCCCTTTACGGAATCCTGTGAGCCTCTGGAAGGCCCTCTCGGAGCTTGTGCATGAAAATGAGGATCTGGCAAAAGACCTTAAAATTAACCTGGTCGGGGCAATGGATTATTCCGTGTCAGAATCAATAGACGAGGCAAATCTTGGAAACTGGGTCAATAAAACGGGTAACGTACCCTTCCAGGAAGCCGTCGGTTTTATGAAACGATCCCGCTTGTTGCTTTTGCTGATCATAAACACACCGGAGGCCAGGGGGATACTGACCGGGAAATTATTCGAATACTTGAATGCCGGCAAACCCATACTCGCCATAGGCCCGACAGATGGAGAAGTAGGCCATGTTTTAAAGGAAACTCAGACCGGGCATATTGTTGAGTATCATGATCAGGAGACAATGAAAAAGCAGATCCTGGATTATTATGTCCATTACAGGCAAGGCAACCTGAAAGTTACCCCGACCAATATTGAGAAGTATTCGAGGAAGAACCTCACTGGTGAGATGACCGATTTATTCAATGAAATTTTACAGGTAAAATGAAAATTATTACCATTGCAGGAGCCAGGCCCAACTTTATTAAAATAGCTCCCCTCTGCAGGGCCTTTAACAAAAGAAAAGACAGGTTCGAACACCTGATATGCCATACCGGCCAGCATTTTGACAGGAATATGTCAAAGATTTTCTTTGAGCAATTGGAGATGCCTGAGCCGGATTTTAATCTTGGTGTCGGGGGTGGAACGCACGCCGACCAGACAGCCCGGATCATGATCGAGTTTGAGAAAATAATGGAACAGCATAAACCGGATCTGATCCTTGTTCCGGGAGATGTTAACTCTACACTTGCCTGCAGCGTGGTTGCTTCAAAACTGGGGACAAAGATCGGGCATGTTGAAGCCGGACTCAGGAGTTTTGACCGTGGTATGCCGGAAGAAATAAACCGCTTAGTCACAGATGTACTGTCGGATTACCTTTTTATAAGCGAGGAATCGGGGCTTACCAACCTGAGGCAGGAGGGACTGCCGGAATATAAACTTCACTTCGTTGGTAACATTATGATTGATAGCCTGGTACATTTTTTGCCAATTATTGAACAATCAGATATCCTGGATAAATTGAATCTGATGGACGGACAATACACCCTGATGACATTTCACCGGCCAAGTAATGTAGATACCAGGTCTTCACTCACTCAGCTTGTAGACATGCTGAACCGCCTCACAGGCAAAACCAGACTGGTATTCCCGGTCCACCCCAGAACACGTAAGAACCTCGAAAAGTTTGATTTGATGAGCAAATTAAGCGAGGAAATACTGACCCTTGATCCCATTGGCTACATCGATTTCCTCGCATTAACAAGGTCAGCAAATCTGTTGATTACCGACAGTGGTGGCATACAGGAAGAAACAACTTTTCTCGGAGTACAGTGTATTACGGTCCGAAATAATACAGAAAGGCCGGTAACGGTATCCCTCGGTACAAACCACCTGGTTGGCACCGACCTGGATGATGTAGAAAAAGCCGCCCTTGAAGTTCTTGATGGCAATATCAAGAAAGGGATTATCCCTGAAAAATGGGACGGGCTAACTGCTGAGAGAATTGTTGATATCATCGATAAATCGAATTAACCGGCAGACCCTATGAGAATCTTAATGATCCTTGATCATGAATTTCCTCCCGACATCCGTGTCGAAAACGAGATAGAGGCCCTGTCTGAAGCCGGACATGAAATTCATCTCGCCTGCTTCACCCGAAAGAACCGTCCGGAATACGAAAAAGACGAGACCTGCCATATTCACCGTAAAGCTATCTCCGGACTTGTTTATAAAAGCAGTGTGGCTGCCCTGACTTTTCCCATATATTTCAAATTCTGGCGAAGATTCATCAGCAATCTTATACGGGATTTCAGGATCGATGCCATTCATGTCCACGATCTGCCGCTTACTGAAGTCGCTGCCGGTATTTGCAGGAAAAACAGTATCCCCCTGACAATTGATCTGCACGAGAACTGGCCGGCATACCTTAGGATCTCAACACATACAAAATCCCTGGCCGGCCGCCTTCTTTCACCCAATAAAAGGTGGGTTGAGTATGAGAAAAGAACGCTTGCTGCAGCAGATCACATCGTCGTTGTTGTTAAAGAAGCTGCACAGCGGCTTATTAATATCGGACTGGACCCTGATCGCATAAAGGTTGTCTCAAATACCCTGAACCTGAAACATTTCAGGATCACACCGGCTGAAAAATCCAGTGAAGATATCA
>JAZGGT010000213.1:0-3689 GCA_036480555.1 Bacteroidales bacterium
CGCCGCTTCTATGCTTAATCAGGTAAAGTTTATCCTGTACCGGAGAGATCGAGATGTCCTGCCGGATGGCATAAGCCTCAAGCACCTTGCCTGCCCAGGAGGTCACCTGTGCAGCATCTCCGGGGACATCAAGAATCCGCACGTTTTCATGGGATGATGCTGCGCTCATCAGATCTTTAACGCGCCGGTCATTCTTATCCTTCTCAAAATATGAGGGTGCCTCCGACGGCAAATGGTCCACAAACAGAAACTTAACCCCCTTCTCAGCCAGATCATTAATGGCAGCAGCGGTTTCGGGTTCCATGGATTTTGCTCCCGATACAATAACCAATTTATATTCAGCCTCTTCACTTTTCATCTGTCCTTTTTCAGCAGAAGCCCTCCGTATCACACCTTCATTAATATAGTCTGCCATGACTCCCAAGCGGCTGAATCCTTCCCACAGATCATGATTATACCAGGGATTCATATAGAAGGGATACCTGACAAGTCCCCACTGCTTCCATATATCAGCTTCAGGGGTAAGTATGGCAATATCAGTCACAGGTTTCGCATGCTGGAAAACGGCTGAAAGACGGGCATTGTAGTCGGACCAGTAGCGGAAGTAGGGCCACCAGGTATTCTGGTCACTGAAATAAGCCCCGAATCGTATCCATCCGGGGAAACCTGCCCCGGGAGGTGAATAATTATATCCGTGCAAAACGGAATGATTGATCCCGGTAATGAAATTGAAATCATCATTCTTCTTTACCTTATCCAGTGTCATCCTGAATACGCCACGGGTATTTGTCATCGCTTCGCAGCTTACAATGTCTGCACCTGATAAATGGGCCGCTGAAGATGTGTACTTGTTCCATATCCAGTATCCATGTGCTTTGGCATTGTCTGAATACAACCAGTTATTGCTTTCCGGGATATCGACCATCCTGTAGCCATCGAGTATGCCCACCAGCCAGGGCATTCCATAGGCCTGGTAGCGGCTCTGCATATGGTGTTCATTGGCCCAGTCATCAAATGTTTTTGTGAACCTCTCCAGGAAAAGCTCTACCAGTGTCCTGTTAAAATCATAGCGGACCCTGCGTATATCCTCATTGAATTCACTATCATACCTGAGCGTGTCAGTGTAACCCTCATATGGATGATAAAAGACCAGTGGAACAAATGGTTTGAGGTCATACCCGCGTCTTTTCCTGAATTCATCAAAAAGATCATCGGTTATGTTCGCCCCTGACAGTTCTATGCTGTCACAGAACAGGGCACGTATATGGTCCCCCAGCTTGCCACCAAGCACTGCTTCCAGTGCATCGGCCAGTTTATCCATGTAGGCCCGCACATCTGCTGCATCATAATGATCCACAACCGGACCGTCGGATCCGGGTGCCCCGTGCATGACCGACCGGTATGCTTTCTGAAAGGTTCCGATATAAAGATCATACCTGCCCTCGGGAACTTCTATCTCAACCCTGCCCTCGCTGTCAACCTTCTCCATAAGGTCAATCAGTTCGTTTTCACCACTGGCGCCATGAGGTATCATCTGCAGGAAAAACAAATCGGGTCCCGTGGCATCCGGATTATTATATGACCCGAAATCCCGGCCCGGCAATTGCCAGATATCCTCCAGCTTCAAGGTAAAATTCCGGGTTCCAACCAGTTCCATCTTCCGGATACCCACTCCCTGCAAAAGCTGATCCTCATTGAGAAACCTGCCACCAAACGGCCATCCGGAACCCATGATCAGATCAACGATCATATCGCGTTCTTTGGCCATTTCCACCGTTGCCTTCACCCTTTCATTCCATTCAGGGCTCAGCCAGTCATAGCAGCCATAGTCAAATTTATCTCCACCTTCCGGTTTGGCTATGGGATTTATCTCCACCCCTCCTATCCCGGCGGCTTTCATAACATCCAGTTCACGCTCCAGTTCATCCACCTCGATACAATCCCCGTTCCACCACCATCGCACGAAAGCGCGGGCACCGGCCGGTGGTTCCTCAAAAATGGCGTACAGCTCCTCTGTAGAGGAAGTATCGCTCATCTTATTGCATCCTCCGAGTAATAACAGGGTAAACAGTAAAACCTTAAAAATGATACTTGCAGAATGATAAAGCTGATGTTTCATAATCTATGATAAATTTGTAGATTGAACTGTATACTGCATCCAAGATAATATAACAAAACGTGTAATCAAATGAAAAAGGACAATCTTCTCAATGGCATACTGGTGACAATGATAACTACTATGTTCATACTTTCCTCCTGTACTGGTAAGCCGGCTGACAAACTGAATGGTGCCAGGCCGAATATTGTTTTCATCCTGGCGGATGACATGGGCTGGGCCGATCTGCCTGTTTACGGTAACAAGTTTAATGAGGCACCGAACCTCACAGAAATGGCCGAAAATGGCATGCGATTCACCAATGCCTACGCTGCCTGTCCTGTTTGTTCGCCGACCAGGGCCAGCATTATGTCGGGACAATATCCCGCCCGTGTCGGGATAACTGATTTCATAACGGGTCACTGGCGCCCTTACGAGGAAGTAATTGTACCAAAGAACCGGACCCAGCACCTTCCCCTGGAGATCTATACGCTGGGAGAAGCCATGAAGGATGCAGGATATGCCACCGGGTATTTTGGCAAATGGCATCTCGGGGGCGGGGAATACTATCCAAAAAACCAGGGTTTTGATGTCAGCAATGTTTACCAGGGAGGCGGCTTCTTTCATTACGCGGATCGAATGGAGGTACCCATAGATATCTCGCCAGGGGTCGTCCTTTCCGAGACATTGACAGATCTCGGTCTTGAATTTATTGATAAGCACCGGGAAACCCCGTTTTTCCTCTACCTGGCACACTACGATGTACATGTACAGCTGGATGCTGATTCAATGCTGATACAAAAATACCTTCAGAAGGAAAAGGTGGAGGGATATCCCTGTAATGCTGTTTATGCAGCCATGGTGGAACATGTCGACAACAGTGTGGGCCGTGTCCTGGATAAGCTGGATGAACTGGGACTCACGGAGAATACCCTGGTGGTTTATTTTTCGGATAATGGCGGACTCATCAGCAGGTTTGACAGGATCCCCCTTCTGGCCAGATCCAAACAGTATATTTATGAAGGAGATACCCTGCTTTATGTAGCCTCGTCAAACACACCACTCCGGGCAGAGAAAGGTACGGTTTATGAAGGAGGGATCAGGGAGCCCATGATTGTGCAATGGCCCGGGAAAATAACTGGTGGACAGGTAAGTGATGCCATCATTTCCAGTGTGGACTTCTTTCCGACATTTGCGGGACTGGCAGGTATGGAGCTTCCTGCGACACAGGTATTTGATGGGGAGAGCTTTCTCAATGTACTCGCCGGAGGAGCCTATGACAGGGACAGGGCCATCTTCTGGCACTATCCCGTATACCACCATGATCTTCCTGCGAGTGTAATAAGGACAGGGGACTGGAAACTGATCCATTATCTTCATAATGATACACGTTTTCTGTACAATCTTGCGGATGATATTGGAGAGACTACCGACCTGAGCCGGCAGCATCCTGAAAAAACGGATGAACTCTACTTACTGCTTGAAGAATGGAGGGGAGAAGTGAAAGCAGAATTACCTGTCCCCAATCCTGATTTCGATCCGGAACGAAGATACCAGTGGGCACGACATCCTGACTGGAAAAGGCAATAATCAG
>JAZGGT010000214.1:0-4490 GCA_036480555.1 Bacteroidales bacterium
CTAAGTTAATCGCCCTCCCCGGGATCATCGTACGGACTGCCATAGGCGACCTGCTGGGAGAAAAGCCATTCGAACGGCCATGGATGATGAAATATATTGACCGGAAGCTTGTGGTCAGGGCAGACCATACATTTGAAGCCCTTTCCTGGAAAACATCGCCGCGTAATGATATCCTGCGCCGTTTGGTATTCATGATTGAAAACATAAAGAATCATTATGTTGACTGGACCGTAAAAAATGAAACTGCCCTCCACAGGATCTCTACACGCTTCAATGTGAAAGCATATGAAGTGATGATGCGGCACCGTGATTTTATACGTAACAAGATGGTCGATCATGTTTACAACGTGGATAACGGGCAGGCATTCGAGCATTACCGTTCCATGGATAAACTTGTCCTGAAGTGGTACATAACCATGCTTTACCAGCTGATCGCCACCAGCATTAAAGTGGGTGACCGGTTCCTGATCAGAAAATATATCCAGGCCATTGCCTACAGGCGTTATAATTCAGGTTTTTCCTCAGGGGAAGTGGTCGGTTTCCTGTCAGCCTTTGAAAAGATCATGCTTTCCGAATTGCTCATTGACCCGGAAGCCCAGGAAACCAGGGAACAGCTCTTCACTGCGGTTTCCATCGCTATCCAGATGAGCATAGATGAGATCGAAGAATCTTTTGAAATATTTGAAACTGGCACCTCCGGAATTGTACAATTGCCTGAAGTGATGTCTTCCCTGCAGAATGTAGGAAACCTTAAATCCATTATCACAGACCTGGAAGACATCTTTTTCGATTCACTGGAACATGACCTGAGCAAGGACCTTGCCTTTATTCATGAGCAGATCCAGCAATCAGAATAATTTCTATGTCCCCGGATATACAGTCCTTTCCCCGGCTATTCCCAGTGATGTTCAATCTCTTCGAGTGAGCGACCCTTTGTTTCAGGCACATATTTCCGGACAAACAGTGCGGCCAGTATGCCCATAATCCCGTATATCCAGTAGGAAAACCCATGGTGAAAGACCTGGTTCAGGGCACTGCTGTTATTAAGGATGGGAAAGGTCAGGGAAATGATCAGGTTTGAGATCCACATGGCAGCCACTGCAAGGGCCATGGCACGGCCCCGGATCCGGTTCGGGAAAATCTCGGAGAGAAGAACCCAGGTTACAGGTCCCCATGAAAGCGCAAAACAGGCCACATATCCCAGCATACATATTAATGAGACCAGGTTCACTTGCTCCAGGTAAAAGGTAAAGCCCAGTACGATCATGAAGAAGGCCATACCAAGGCCACCGGCGATCTGCAGAGGTTTTCGTCCCCAATGATCCACTGTGAATATGGCCAATATGGTGAAGCTGAGAATGATGATGCCCACGATGATGGTCTGCAGGAGGGCAGTGTCCGTGCCTGACCCCATGTTCCTGAATATTTCCGGGGCATAATACATTACCACGTTGATCCCGACAAACTGCTGGAATACGGCAAGTAATACACCGATTATAATAACCATGGAACCAAAGGAGAACAGGCGCTTTGACCCGGCAGGCAGATGGATTGTTTCTACAATGCGCTTCAGGATGCCTGCAGCTTCCTGCTCACCATTAATTCGCCGGAGTATGTGCAATGCCCTGTCCCTGTTGTCTTTCATGACAAGATACCTGGGTGTTTCCGGGACAAACATTAACAACATCAGGAAAAGAACGGCCGGGATGGTTTCAGATGCAAACATCCATCTCCAGCCGAGCTGCTGCAACCAGGCATCATCACCCTTGCGGGCAATGCTGTAATTCACAAAGTAGACTATAAGCATACCGAAGACAATCGCAAACTGGTTCCATGATACGAGTTTACCCCTAACCGCTGCGGGTGAGATCTCCGCAATATACATGGGTGAGAGCATGGAAGCGATCCCCACTCCAATTCCTCCGATCAGGCGGTAAATGATAAATGCCAGGATGAATTTTTCATCCGCAGTTCCCACCGGCTGGATAAACAGCTCTGGCATGGAAGATCCCAGGGCAGATATTAAAAACAATGCGGCAGCCAGGATCAGTCCCTTTCTTCTCCCGAATCTCAGGCTGATGATGCCCCCGGATAATCCCCCTATGATACATCCGACAAGGGCGGATGAAACAACCAGCCCATGCATGAAATTGGCGGTTGTCTCCGGCCAGGTATAAGGATCGATGAAGACATGTTTCAGCGAAGATACTGTTCCGGAAATGACGGCTGTATCATAACCGAATAACAAGCCGCCGAGGGCAGCAACCAGGGTCAGCTGTATCAGGTAAGGATTTGAGGAGATTTTGTTCATAATGTATGCGGATGGTTTGAAATTAATCAATATAAATATGGCAAAAGTTGTTAAATTCGGTACCGTTTATATCATAAATTTATCTCATGACAGAAATTATCTCTTCCAGGCAAAGGGTTCAGGATGTACTTGCGCACAGGCAGGCAGATAAATTGGCCATCGATTTCGGTGCCTCACCCGTTACGGGCATACATGTCCGGGTAATTGAAAAACTCCGGAGGTATTTTGGCCTGCCGGAGATCCCTGTCAAGGTTACCGAACCTTACCAGATGCTAGGGGAAGTAGATCCCGAACTCACCGGGATGCTGGAGGTTGATGTCCTGGGAATATCACCCAGGGAGAACATGTTCGGATTTGAGAACACAGACTGGAAGGAATTCAGGACCCCCTGGGGACAGGTGGTGCTGGTACCTGGAAAGTTTGTCACCTCGGAGGATGAAAACGGTGATATACTGATCTATCCCAAAGGTGATATCAGCACCCGGCCGTCAGGAAGATTGCCGGTTTCCGGATTTTTCTTCGATACCATCATCCGGCAGGAGCCCTTTGATGAAGCCAATCTCAATGTAGAGGATAACCTGGAAGAGTTCGGAGTATTTGATGAGGCTGATACCGGATACTGGACCCGCCAGGCAGAACTGGCAGCCAAAACCGATAAGGCAGTGCTTGCTAATTTCGGGGGCACAGGACTGGGTGACATTGCCCTTGTCCCCGGCCCCTTCCTTACCCATCCCAAGGGTATTCGCGATGTCTCAGAATGGTATATGAGCACAGTGCTGAGAAAGGATTACCTCCACCAGATCTTCACCGAACAAACCAATATTGCGCTGCACAACCTGGAGACTGCCCTGGGCATATTCGGAGACAGCATCGATGTTGTATTTATTTGTGGAACAGATTTCGGGACCCAGGATTCCCAGTTTTGTTCGGTGGGGGATTTCAACGAGCTCTATGCACCTTACTATAAGAAGATAAATGAATGGATCCATAATCATACAACATGGAAGACCTTCAAACATTCCTGTGGTTCAATAAACCCGCTGTTGCCCAGCATGATAGAAGCCGGTTTTGACATCATCAACCCGGTCCAGATAAATGCCCGGGACATGGACGCTGCCATGTTGAAGAGGGAGTACGGGGACCAGGTAACTTTCTGGGGTGGCGGGGTTGATACACAGAAGGTCCTGCCATTCGGCAAGCCTGATGAGATTAAAAAGCAGGTGCTTGATCAATGTGAAATTCTATCCCGGGGTGGAGGATTCGTTTTCAATACAGTGCATAATATTCAGGCCAATGTGCCGCTCGAAAATATCATTGCCATGCTTGATGCCATCAAACAATTCAATGGCAACTGACTTACCGGGTATCTTTCAGGCCTTTAAGGAACCAGATCAGGACCAGTCCAACACAAAAAGAATGGAGAGTGACAAGGATGAGAAATATCTTCAACAATTTCAGTGATCTAAAATTCATTTGGAGGCTTTTATACCGGTTTGATGCATTTTGTAATGAACATTGTAATGTTAATTAAATATGTCACATAAATCACTTCATCACAGACTAATTTTGATTCCTTCTAAATTAAGTAAAGAGCTTGGTAATTAGGCTAAAAAGCAGTTTTTTTGTGCTTTGAAAAAGGACTTCAGGTTACACATACTCGCTTATGTGTTATTATTTTTTCATTTATTGTTACAATGATCACATCTTAATGAGAAATTTGCTCTTGATAACAGAATGAAAGGCTAGATTATGACAATTCAAAATCGAATTAACCGCTTGCTTAGTTATAAGCATTTACTGAACAGGTTTAAGTCCCTCGGCATGATAAGAGTCTTTTCAGACAATATCGCGGATCCCCTTGGCATATCAGCATCACTGGTCAGAAAGGATTTTGGAATTTTTGGAATATCCGGGAGCCAGAAGGGGGGGTATACTGTCAACGATGTCCTGTTCAAGATCAACGAGATCCTTGGGAGCAACGAGATCCAGAAGATAGTTATCGTGGGTGTTGGCCGGATCGGTGAAGCGTTGATGTCATATAGCGGTTTTCATAAAGATGGGATCAAGATCGCTGCCGGATTTGACATCGATGTAAAGAAAATCAAAAAAACGGGGGAAATACCTGTTAAGCCGATTGAGGAACTGGAGGACTAAGTCAGAGACAATAACATCAGTGTGG
>JAZGGT010000215.1:0-2927 GCA_036480555.1 Bacteroidales bacterium
GGCCAGGGAAAAAGCCGGATTCAGGCTTTTGTCTGAGCGGAAAAAGTCCTTTGATACACGTATTGAGAATTCCACAGGATCAAAGATCAAAATCGGCATCCCTTCTGCCCTTCATATGTTTGAGGAAATTCCTTTCTGGCGGGTTTTCTTCCGCGAGATTGGCATGGATCTCATCACCAGCAGTACCGATAAAACATTACTGAAAGCCGGTAAGCATCTTGCGGGTGCAGAATTCTGCGCACCCATAGAATCCATGTACGGACATGTTAAGGCGCTCACTGAAAAAGTTGATTATATTTTCCTTCCGGTGTATATAGAAACACGTGACAGATCAGCAGGACGGGAAAGGAATTACTGTTACTACACACAGTTCAGTCCATCCATAGTATCCCAGATCGGGGATGTGAAATTGCAGGAAAGATTCATTGTGCCCGAGATGGATTTCAGCCAGTCACCTAAAAAATACAAAACAGCCCTGTACCGGTCCCTCAAGAAAGTATTGAACGGTGATATTAATTACCATAACATCAGTAAAGCATGGGAGAAGGCTTCCTCGTTTGCTGAAAGTCAGGCATCGGACTGGAAGGAAAGATTCAACCTGGAATTCCAGCCTGGTCAGGGTCTTTCTGTGGTTTTACTGGGGCGGCCATATGTAATTCTATCTGGTGAACTCAATAAAAGCATTCCGGAATATTTTTCTACAAGGAGTGTAAAATGCTTCTTTCAGGACATGTTACCGGTGGATACTTATAAGTCCTCATTTACCCGCGAAGTCTTACAGAAGGTACCCTGGCATTATGCAGCCAATATCCTTGGAGCTGCGGATTATATTGCCCGTACACCAAGACTGTACCCTGTCCTGGTAACGGCCTTCAAATGTGCTCCGGATTCATTCATCATTGATTATTTTAAAAAAGTACTTGAGGCGCATTCCAAACCATATCTTATCCTGCAGATCGATGAACATGATTCCGGAGTGGGATACGAAACCCGCATAGAGGCAGCCCTGCGTTCATTCAGGAACCATGATTCAAAAACCCCGCCTGCGAGCCTGGAGAAAATTCCGGCTATTTTCCCTAAGGTTGAGCATGAGATCGGGAATAAGACCCTTTTATTGCCAAACTGGGATTCCTATTCAGCACGCCTTATTACCGCCGTCTTCAGAAAGAAGGGTATAGACGCCCGCCTCCTCGAGCCTTCTGACCTGAGTATCAGAAAAAGCATGGCCCATAATACCGGCCAGTGCATTCCAATCAATATTGTAGTCCAGGATGCCATACATTACATAGAAAAACACTCATTGGATCCGGCCAATACCCTGTTATGGACGGCCAAATCAAGGCTGACCTGCAACTTCCGGCTCTACCCGGAATATACCAAAACCCTGCTGGAAAATTACGGGCAAGGGATGGAAAACGTAAGTGTTTATCAGGGATGGGTCTACAACCTGGATATCTCGCTCAGCATGTCCATTCAAACCTATTTCGCATATATGCTCGGTGGATTGATCAGGAAAATGGCATGCCAGGTCAGGCCGTATGAACAGGTCCCGGGTAGCACCAACCATGCCATAGAAAGCTCCCTGGCTGTACTTGAAAATGCATTTGGGGGTCAGCCTGACCTTGAACCTGCAGTTATAGAAATGGCCCGGCTCTTCAATGGCATAAGCATTTATGAGAATGGGGGGAAACCCGAGGTAGCTATTTTCGGGGACTTCTTTGTCAGGGATCACGAGGTGATGAATCAAAACCTGATCGATTTTGTTGAAAATGCCGGCGGGGTTGTAGTTACTACACCCTATCATGATTATGTGAAAATCACTGCCAGCAATGTCATCCGGAGAATGCGCAAGAAAGGTGAGTATTCCATGGCCATACTTTCAAGGATCATGCTTACCCTGCTCGACAAACTTGAAATGAAGTATTACAGGCAATTTGAGAGCATCATCGGAATCAAAGAGAAAATCAGTCCGGAAAGCCTTGAGAAACATCTGGATACCTTCAACGTTAAGCCCTATCATTCAGGTGAATCCTATGATAACCTGCTGAAAATATTTCATATCCTCGAATATCATCCGGACCTTTCACTGTTTATCCAGACAAATCCTGCTTTCTGCTGTCCTGCCCTGATTACCGAGGCCATGACCAGGAAGATCAAAGCAGTTAGTGGAGTGCCTGTAGTCACTGTTACCTACGATGGTACCACTGAGAGCAAAAATGACATTCTCCTCCCTTACCTGGTGGCAGCCACGGAGCGCATGGGGGTTTGAGATATTATTCGTAAATTTTCAGCACGTTAACAATATATTATAATGGCCGGACTCAAGCTTGATATAGCCAATGTATATCCCTTCGTATCGGAGGAATCTATCCTGGGATTTCAGGAACAGGCTCAAACACAATTAACATCCCTGAACGAAAAAACAGGTGCAGGCAATGATTTCCTTGGTTGGCTTGACCTGCCATCAAACATTCCGGAGGACGAGATCAATAAGCTCGAGGAAGTTGCGGCATTTTTGCAGGAAAAGGCAGAAATAATCGTGGTCGTGGGCATAGGGGGTTCCTACCTGGGGGCAAAATCCATTATCTCGGCAATGAGCCATAATTTTGACAAATACAAGGCAGGGAAGAAAGGTCCGGATGTAATCTTCGCCGGTCAGAATATTGGAGAGGATTACCTTTCCGAGTTGATTGAGGTACTGGATACACATAGCTATGCCATTATTGTGATCTCGAAATCAGGGACAACCACAGAACCGGCCATTGCTTTCAGGATCCTGAAAGAACATCTCGAAGAGAAAGCAGGACCCGCGGAAGCCAATCAGCGGATCATTGCCATCACGGACAAGAGCAAGGGTGCACTCAGGAAACTCTCTGACCAGGTGGGCTACCGCTCATTTATCATCCCGGATGATGTAGGCGGAAGGT
>JAZGGT010000216.1:0-2258 GCA_036480555.1 Bacteroidales bacterium
TCGATTTCAAAAACTTAAATCTTTCCAAGAAAACATAGCTCTTTTAGCTTCGGCTGATCAGCATTCTACGCCAATATCTTTCAGAAACTTTATATTTCCACCTACTCCATAATAGGCGTAGTATCCATATAGCACTTTGTTTATTCTCTCGACCTGATCTCTAAGAGAACAGTTTCAAAATTTGACATCCGATACCACTAGTTGATACAGTCTAAATCTCAAGCTTTCTATTTCCCATTAGGTGGAAAAATGAATCCAAAATATTCAAATATCTTCTGGCACCAGGGTGTAAAAGTATTTGAAGAAGAAATATTAAAGAGCAAAAAGGGCCGAGTAAAGGTTGCGCATCTTGAGAATGATGTAACTAAAGCACTTATTAATCTATTTCAACATTGTAGCCCGAAAGTCCTGAAAGCCTAATCAAAATGAAAGTAAACAGGATCCCCTCACTATCCAAATCGCGTTTCCTTGCAGGGCTTCAGTGCCCACTGCGGCTATGGCATCAGTGCTACAACCGGGAGCTTGCCTCAAAAACATCAACTGTTCAGCAGGCGGTTTTCGATACCGGTCACGAGGTGGGACGACTGGCTACACAGCTTTACCCTGAAGGGGTCCCTATAGAAGAGGACCACCTCCACCATGAAGATGCTGTTCAGAGCACACTGAAAGCTATGAAGAATCAGGCTGTACCCGCTATCTATGAGGCGGGGTTTATCCATGATGGCGTGCGAATACGGGTGGACGTTCTTGAAAGGCTCGATAATGGGAGATGGAACCTGATTGAGGTTAAATCTTCGACCTCCGAAAAGGATATCTATCTTCCCGATGTTGCCGTCCAATACCATGTCCTCAAAGGGTCAGGACTGGATGTAGATCAGGTCATTTTGATGCACCTGAACAATCAATATGTATTTGACGGCAAAAACATCCGGCTTGAGCAACTCTTCTGCCGTACCGATATGACACGAAAGGCTGTCATATATCAGAATCAGGTCCAGTCCCTTCTTTCCGGTTTCAATAATATGCTGGCAAACCCTGAAGAACCCAAAATAAAAGCCGGTCGGCATTGTAGGAATCCGTATGAATGCGAGTTCCTGGAACATTGTACTAAAGATATGCCAGAACACTGGGTGCTGAATCTTTCAGGTATCACACAAAAGAAAATGAATGACCTTACGGCTATGGAAATTGAGGATATAAGGGATATCCCTACCTCCTTTTCCCTGTCAGCTGTTCAGGAACGGATTAGGTCATGTGTTATCAATAATAAAGATTACATTTCGCCGGAACTGAAAGATGAACTGATGGATGTTGAATATCCTGTCCACTTTCTGGATTTCGAAACAATAGGGTCGGCAATTCCCCGATATGCTGGAACAAGACCATATCAGACGATTCCTTTCCAGTGGTCCGATCATATCCTTTATGAGGATGGTAGAGTTGAGGATCGAGAATACCTTTGCGTAGAAGACAAGGACCCAAGAGAAGAGTTCACCCAGTCGCTCCTTGATGTCTTTGGAAAAAAGGGATCTATAGTTTCCTATACAAATTATGAAGAAAGAATTATCAAGGGCCTCGCTGAGGAACTTTCAGAATATAGAGAGAAATTGCACGCCCTTTTGATAAGAATCAAGGATTTACATAAGATAATTAGAGGGCATTACTATAATCCAGCATTCCATGGATCATTTTCACTGAAGTCGGTTCTTCCAGCTATTTTACCAGAGATGAGTTATGAAAACCTGGAAATTCAGGAAGGCCAGTTGGCTGGCTTGGAATACTTGCATATGATTGATCTTTCCACATCTACGAATGAGAAGGAAAAGATAAGAAAAGATCTCCTTAATTACTGTGGGCATGATACACTTGCTATGCTGAAGATTAGAGAGGAATTGTTAAAGACGTTTTGCCAAGCGGTCTAATGGCAGAAAATCTTGAATGAACGGGGTCAAACCTTGAGGGGCTGTTGCCCAAACCACTCTCTTGTGTCTGTATGGATAGTCGACCATATATTATCTCTCTAAGGCATTGATTTTATTTATACTGAAATTCAGCGGTGAACGAATTGTGGTTGGGCAGGGATTTGGGCAACAGCCCCTTGAATTGTGAATTAATGCTTGGCAATTAAGCTGGTAGCATTTGGCAAAATCAGTATGGGCAGAGCATGGCGGATTGAATATAAAGGTGCATTATATCACTTAATGTCCCGGGGAAATGACGGACACCCTATTTATTTAAAGGATGCATATATTATGCAG
>JAZGGT010000217.1:0-11225 GCA_036480555.1 Bacteroidales bacterium
GCATCCTGCTGAGTCTTTTTAATCCCAGCAGCAGGTTCCGGAAACTCAGCAGGCAGCTTGCTGAAACAGGGAATCCCGGCAAAACAGCTATGATTATCCTGGCCGTGGGCATGGGACTTTTCATGCCGGGTGTTCCGGCTCTGGCACAGGATTTACAGGCAGAACAGCGACATGAGATCCCTGCTGTACATGCAAAGGCTTTCGGTAAATTGCTGGTACAGGACTACCAGGGGAGGGTGAAACCGATGAATACACTGGCCTCCGAGGTCTTGCGGAAGGTTTCGCGCAAAACCAGGCTGGAGGGATTGAATCCAGAGCAGGTCCTGCTGGGCATGATGGCCGATCCCATCACGTGGCAAACCATCCCCATGGTAAAGGTTTCACATCCGGAAATTGGCGAAATCCTTAATATCGAAGGAAAACATGCTTCCTTCCTGCAATTTTTTGATCCCGACAAGGAACGCTCATACATCATTGGTGACGATGTTGGCATTGCCCATCGCAAAAAATCTTCGGAACGATCCAAATTCGATACAGAGATGCTCAGGGTTGACGAGCGGATGAACATATGTTACATGGTTTATTCCGGCAATCTGCTCCGCATCCTTCCTGACAGGGATGATCCCAACCATACATGGCACAGTCCGAATACAATCCAATCCGTCTACACGGGTGAGGATTCCCTGTTCGCCGTGAACATTACGCAGTTGTATCTGGAAGGGGTCAGGGAAGGAATTGAGACAGGGGACTGGCAAAAGGGGGATGAATACCTGGGGTACCTGAAGGTTTTCCAGGACCGCATGGGTGCCGGGATCATGCCTTCACCTGGAAGGCAGAAAGCGGAGATCATCTACAACCGGATCAATCTCTTTGACAGGCTGGCCCGTTTCTATATCGCTATCGGGATCACCCTGTTGATCATACAGCTGATCAGCGTTTCGAGTGTCAGCATTAACCCGCGCAGGATGCGCAGGATCATGGTGATCCACCTGCTTGCAGGATTTGCGGTACATACTGTCGGACTTTCATTCAGGTGGTATATATCTGGACATGCTCCATGGAGTAATGGTTATGAATCCCTGTTGTACATCAGCTGGGCCACCATGCTGGCCGGAGTGTTTTTTTCACGGCGGACCTCAACTCCACTGGCTGCAACGGCCGTACTTGCCTGGATGATGCTGCACACTGCCCACCTTAGCTGGATGGACCCGCAGCTGACCAACCTGGTACCTGTGTTGAAATCCTACTGGCTTACCATACATGTGGCAGTTATCGCTTCGAGTTATGGCTTCCTGGGACTGGCATCACTGCTTGGTTTCTTCAATCTGGTACTGATGGGGTTTCAGTCCCGAAAGAACCGGGAGAAGGTTGAACATGCTATCGTTTCCCTCAGTTCCATTGGCGAGATGACGATTATCGCGGGACTCGGACTGCTGACCATCGGGACTTTCCTCGGTGGGATCTGGGCCAACGAATCCTGGGGAAGGTACTGGGCCTGGGATCCCAAGGAGAGCTGGGCCCTGATCACCATCCTGGTCTATGCATTTATCGTACATATGCGTTTTATGCCCGGACTGAAAAGCCTGTATCCGTTCAACCTTGCAGCAGTCCTGGGTTATGCCAGCGTGATCATGACCTACTTCGGGGTAAATTATTACCTGTCCGGAATGCATTCATATGCCAAAGGCGATCCCGTACCGGTTCCGGCATTTGTGTATTATACACTCGCGATCATTACCCTGGTGGCCATAACGGCATATGCCAGGCGAAGGAAAACACTAATCACAATGACATGAACAGCCGTATCAAAATATTTTCCATAGTCCTTCTGGTCATCCCCCTGCTGCCTGTGACAACCAGGGCTAATAACTATGTTGCACTGGATGAGCATCTCGGAGAATACCTGCCCTCAGGCCTGGTATTTATAACTGAAGATTCAATGATGGTGAACCTGATTGATATGATTGACAAACCCACTGTGATCTCACCGGTTTACTATAATTGTCCGGGCTTGTGTACCCCCATCATGGATGGCCTTGTCAGGCTTTTGAACCGTACTGATCTCAAAATGGGAAAGGATTTCCAGGTGATCAATATCAGTTTTCATGAAGATGAAACTCCTGTACTGGCCGCCGTCAAAAAGAGGAACTACATGGAACTGATGCATGATCAGCAAGCCGGCGAAAACTGGCATTTTATGACGGGCGACAGTGAAAATATAGGATCCCTGCTGGAAACCCTTGGCTTTTCAGTGATCAGGCATGGAGAAGATATCCTGCACCCTGCCGCGATCATGATTGTTAGTCCCGGGGGTAAAATAGTTAAATACATCCATGGTACGAAATACAATCCCATCGAATTTAAAATGGCTGTTGCCGAGGCCAAAAAAGAGACTAGCATGCCCACAATTACCAAGGTACTGAAGATGTGTTTCAATTATGAACCAGCAGGAAGAGGCAAACAAAAACAGGTTACCATCCTTGGATTTATAACCATGTTGTGCTTTGCCCTGATCTTAATAATTGTATATCCACCACTCAAAAATGACAGATGAATTATAACAGCGTTTCCATATGGCTTGAACTGGGGAAGGTCAGGATTACCGCTGCAGTAAGTATTACGACAATAACGGGATACCTGCTTAATACTACCCGGCTGGATCCCGGATTGGGCTGGACTGTCCTGGGTATTTTCCTGCTGGCAAGCGGGGCCTCCTCGCTGAACCACCTGCAGGAATACAGGTACGACAGCCAGATGCAACGCACCCGGAACCGTCCTCTTCCGTCCGGGAGGATCACAAAACAGGGTGCCATCGCGGTTACACTGGCCTACAGTATTCCGGGATCCCTGTTACTGTATTTTGGAGCCGGGATGCAGGGCATGTTTCTGGGTTGGCTGGCCTTTTTCTGGTATAATGTTATTTACACCTACCTGAAACGATATACAGCCTGGGCTGTTATCCCCGGATCACTTATAGGCAGTATTCCGCCGTTGATAGGATGGGTAAGTGCCGGAGGATCATTGCTGGACCCCATGGTCATCCCCATTGCCGCATTTTTCTTCATATGGCAGATACCCCATTTCTGGCTGCTGATCATGAAATATGGAAAAGAATATGAATCTGCCGGCTTCCCCTCCCTGTCCAGAACCATGAGCCAGGTTCAGATAGGACGGATGATATTTCTGTGGGTGGCCGGAACTGCTATGATCACCGTTGCATTCACCCTGGTGGGTCCCATGAATTCCATGATCTCCAAAACCGGATTGTGGATTACATCAGCCTGGCTTATCTTCGCTTTTAGGACCCTCCTGGGACATTCCCTCGAAAAGTTTAAGCCAGGCAAATATTTTATGAAAATCAACTATTTCGTGCTGCTTGTAGTGGTTTTCATGTGCCTTGATAAACTCCTGCTCGAATATCTGCACATCTAAGTTGCCGGGCTTAGCGTGGCGGGAATTTCTTGAATACCTTCTGTACGATTTTGTTTATGTCTTTCTCGCTGAGAATATTGGAGTCTTTAATATCCCCGGTTGCCTTACCTGACCATACCAATTGCTTTCTTTTGGCATCTATGATATCAAAAAAGAGGGACCCTTCTGAAAATTCACTGTAATCCATATAGGTTGTCGAAAAACCTGAGCCAAGGTCGTAAGTGGCCCCCTGTCCGTAGGAGACATTGGTTTTCGTCTTGCCCTTCATCATCAAATGTACATGCACATATATATCCGGATCGGCGGCCCATCGGATATCGTTTTTATTCATTTCTGCTGAAATTGCATCGAATAACCTCCTCTTGTTCAGCTGGTTGACTGGAATAGAGTCAGCTGATGGCGTAAAGTTATAAGTCTCATAACGGTTGAAATTAATAGTGGAGTCATGATCCTGAACAACTTTCAGTCCGCTGCAGGAGGCCAGCCCCATGGCCAGTATTGCAAAATATACAGGTAGTAATTTCATGGTCTGCATTTTTATATTCCTGAACAACTCATCAATTATCATACCAGAATATATGCATTACACCTTTACATTCAGGTAAAACAGGAATTTGGTATCATCGACGGGAATGATCACATATTTGGGTTTCGTGATGCTTGCCCTGATGATATCTATGACCCCCAGTCCGGATCCCCTGAAGGGGCCATCTTCCCGTTCCTGAAGTATCAGTCTTGACAGTTCTTTCAGATCATGGTCCTCGAGGGATAAAAAATGATCCATCTTTTCTTTCAGGGATGGCACCTTCTCACACTCCACATAGTTGGCGGCACTGATGGTAAAATGGTTCTCGTGCAGGCCGATTATAAAAAGGCCCTCGCGTTTATCATTAACGGTCAACCCGTGGTGCATCACATTCTGAAGCATTTCCACAAGTATATGAAAAAGGGTTTTATAGGCAGAATATTTTGTCTTCTTCACCATCAGGTTCTTTTCAATCATGTTCAAAAGGGGAAGAATGGTATGCTGCCTGAAATCCCCCTGGTAGGCCATAATCACACCGTTCTTCCTCAGCAACTGGTTCATCTGTATGGCATGGTCAATATGGAGTCCTTCTTTGACGGCCTCGTCCGATGGTTCATGTGAATCAATGATCATCTGAATATAGAAATACGCCATCAGGTCACTGATCTGCTCAAATTCAGTTTGCAGCTTCCGCCCTGATTTCCTGGCCATTTCAATCATGCCCAGTCCGGCTCCTCCTTTTGCTGTAAATGCTTCTCCCCCAAGTACTTTCATATACATCTCCTTCAATTCTTCCTGGCTTTGCATATTGATGTTTTCAATCCTGTCCTGAAGAAACTGGATCTTGGATTGCTCGATCAGGTTGCCCGAAGCAATATAAAACTTGTTGTTGTGATTGCGGGTCATGAAATATGCCGTCTGTTCCTGGAGGTAATGATCGGAGGTCAGTTCTTCACCATACCTGATAACATTCTGAAAACATTCAGCCATCAGGAAGGAAATTTTCTTTTTTAAAGATATCTGTTCCTTCCCTTTTTTAAAGTGTGATTCAGACAGATCAATCAGGCGAATGGTTATATCGTCTGCAAAATCACCCCTGTAAAACAGGCTGAGATTATCGTCTTCTATCAGCCTGAAAAATTCATGAAAATCTGTCCAATCCATGAAGTGCAGATCTAGATGGCCGAATGGTTACAGACCACGAAATAAAAATAATTGTTATTCCCGGGAATTCATAATGAATCAGGGATTTTTCAAATATTCTTCAGACTCAACCACTTCCCTGATCCTCTGCATGCATTCCTGTTTACTTTGCCAATGCTGAAAAACGTTCCAATATAGAGATAAATCGGATATTCAGGCATGGTTACCCGGAATTGTTAATAGAAAGACCCACCTTGTTAATAATCCAGCTGTTAGCATGTTAAAACCAATATTGAAACAACATAATTTTGGTTCTATATAAATTAACCCTTCGTGATGAAAACCTTAATTCTCACCATAATTTGTGTGCTTTTCCTGACAAGCTTTAACCTGGGAGTCAATTCAAGACCCTTCAAACGGTCTTTTGTTGAAGCCCAGTACCTCTTCCTGACTGAGGATTATGAAGCAGCCCTTAAAACTTACGAGAAGTTGCAGAAAATGGAACCCGGGAACCGGAATGTCCAATACCTGATCGGTCTATGCTACCAGAATATCCCGGGTAAAAAGCATGAATCCATACCTTACCTTGAGGCAGCCATACAGGCCATGACAAAGAAATACAAGGATGGTTCATACCGGGAAAAGGAAGCACCCTATGAAGCGCTGTTTTACCTGGGAAGGGCACATCACCTCAATTTTGATTTTATGGATGCCATCGACTATTATGTCCATTATAAGTTTGAAGTGGAGGGAGATGACTTTGCAAA
The DNA here is from genome assembly GCA_036480555.1 of Bacteroidales bacterium. Taxonomy (GTDB): domain Bacteria; phylum Bacteroidota; class Bacteroidia; order Bacteroidales; family SM23-62; genus SM23-62. The sequence goes on from JAZGGT010000217.1 coordinate 5,869, forward strand.
CCTGGAATACGTCGACAAACAGATCGAGGCATGTGAATTGGCCGAAGAAATGACCTCCCGGCCACTACAGGTAAAATTTATAAAAATGGAGACCGGTGATGAATTCATCGATAATGCATTATTCGGTGTACGATCGGCCGACAACACCACCATGGTTTGTATGGCGAAAACAGCTGAGGAGAAAATCATCATGATGGCCAAGAACATTGACGGTACCTGGACACGGCCATCGGCCATACACACACAGCTTGGGGACTACCCGGATTGCCAGATCAGTTCTCTTTCCCATGATGGATACACCATGTTACTTACCCGGTCTGATCCGTTCAATTCCGATCTGTATATCAGTCATTTTGACGGCAAACGGTGGTCAGGTATGGAAGCATTTCCCAGATATATCAATACGGCGTATTATGAATCTTCAGCAAGCCTTTCAGGTGACGGGCAGAAACTCTACTTCACAAGCAATAAGAAAGGCGGATATGGGGCGCTTGATATATATGTGTCTGAATTACAGGAAGATGAAAACTGGGGAAAGCCGTATAATGTGGGACCAAAACTGAATACCATGTACAATGAGAATACCCCGTATATAACAGATGACGGGGAATTGCTGTATTTTAGTTCACAGGGACATACCACAATTGGGGGTTATGACGTTTTCCTGACCAGCAGACAGCCTGACGGATCATGGGCCCTGCCCAAGAACCTGGGGTATCCGATCAACACACCGGATGATGATTTGAACTATATCCCGGAATACGGTGGAAGGAATGCTTATTTTGCCTCCGCAGCCAGGGGTGAGAACGGCGAAACCGGTATCTATATGATGGAATCCCTTGAGCTCGGGGAACCCGGCTTCCTTGCAAGCACGGATAACTACACGGCCCTCAACCGGGAGGTAACCCCCCTGGAATCAGAATTATCAGAAAAATCTGAAACAGAGATCCACGGGGTTAATCGCGGGGAATTCCTTGTCATCAAGAACATCATGTTTGAGTTTGACCATTTTCTACTCGGCGATGGAGCCATACAGGATGTTGACAGGCTCTGTATGATCATGGAACAGTTCCCTGAATTATCTGTAGAAGTGATAGGGCATGCCGATGCCATGGGAAAGGAAGATTACAACCTGGAGCTCTCCAGGAAAAGGGCCAGGACAGTAGCCGATTTTTTGACCGGGAAAGGGATAGCAAATAACCGCTTCATAGCCAAAGGTGTAGGTGAACAGGAGAACATTGCCATCAATTATAACCCTGACGGAACCGATAATCCGGCTGGACGAGAACTGAACAGGCATGTCGAGGTGAGATTGATGAATTTTGAGGATGAACGGATCACCGTTGAAGAGATCTTCGTACCCGAGCATCTCCGACCGAAGGTGGATCTCAATTATTCTGTGCTCCTGAGTACAACAATTGAAAGAGATTATAATATCCCGAAGATCCTGAACAAGGAACTGATCCATGAAATCCATACCAACAGCTCATTTATTTATACGACCGGGAGATACAATAAGAAGGCAGATGCACTGGACCTGTTGAATACTGCGGCGGATAAGGGGTTTCCCGGCGCCAAGCTTATCGAAAAACGTGAACTTGACCGCATCATCCGTATGGAAAGTACCAAGCATGATTTATCAAACAAGATCTACACCATACAGATCATCGCGATGTCAAGTCCCCTTGACATGGATTATTTCATTGCCATACACGGGATCAAAAGAATCATTGGCAAAGATGGAATATACCGCTATGTGGTGGGTGAATTTGAAACACCGGAAGAGGCACTCACTGCAATACCGGGTATTAAAATCATCGGCTATCCCGATGCATTCGTTATGAACCTTGCCCGTTACAAGGACCTTATCGATGCCAGGGACAGGAATCAGCCCTGATGCATTGATCCCGGTTATACCAGGGTGTTATTTTCTGAAATGCGAGAATTTCTCAAACCAGATCACCCACAGGATAAATACAATGCCATAGATAGCATAGTCATAAAGGTCATGGTAATCAACAATACCAACATAGGTTCCATGTTCCTGGATATGCATGAAAAGCAGTACCATCCGTATGATGTTGGCAATATTCAGGATGATCAGTCCGGATAAAATATAGATCCAGCTTGCCCGGCTATTCTCACCCATGATGAAAACGAGCGAAGCAAACAACAACATTGTATTAAGACCCAGGCAGCTTTTAAGCATCGAAAGGGATCCCTTATCCCCGATCAGCACCTGTGATTCAACCACGGAATCAATATTAAACCAGGAGAGGATTTCGTGGGATGAATTAAAAAGGAAATTGACCCAGGGTGTAAATTCAAAGCAAGCCAGGATGAAATAGCCCAGGATAAGATATACATAACTAAGTACAACAATGGAAGTGGATTTCCGCTTTATCAGATCACTGCTTATCCTGATACGCGAAAGGAACTTCCATACTGTTTCCCTGTGATTCCTTAACCATACAAACAGCAGGGTCATATTCATCAGATGTGCCGCTGTCCTGGATATCCTGATATTTGAGTACAGATCTGTCCCCCGTGAACTTAAATGCGCCTGTAAGGCGATCGTAACGGGCGACATCATGAAATTCAGCACTATGATGATACCGCTGAATAACAATTTCTTTTTAAGGCTGGCGGGACTTAGCCAGGTAATCAGCAGCAGGAGGACAATCCACTTTCTCATCAAGGTCCCGGTTCTCACCGTATCATAACCAGCCCCATCAAGCATCACCAGGTGATTCTGCACATGCACCCCGGAACCTGCCCATTGAAGGTACCTATTGGCAATCCCCTCCTGGATTAGCAGGTATTCATTTGTCACCCTGCCCAATAAGCTTATAAGGGGGTCAGCATCAAAAACGAAAAGACTGAGCGCTATGTAAATAAAAACAAGCGAAAACACAATGATAAAAGGTATTATCAATGCCTTCCGCTTGATCATATTTCGAAAGTTCAGCGAAATCTAATTTTCCGCGTTCTTTTTCTTCCTGCGGGCTACAAAATAAGCGACACCGGCTGCACCAAGAATAGTGAGCAGGCCACCGTCCAGGGGTACCCCTACCTCTACTACTGCGAAGGCGTTCATCGATACAATCGCCAGAAACAGAATGATTAATACAATTTTTGATTTCATGGCCAGAGAATTTTAAACATTGGTTTTGACTGTATACGCGCAACCAATTATTTTGTTTACTAATACAAAGGTAATTCATAAAATATATACTTCCCAAATTATTTATCAATGAAGAATGTGTGTTAATCAAAAAATAGGGGGCAAATACCTATATTGCGCAGTAAAAGTTTACCATTATGACAGAAAAAGATATTCAGGGCCTGTTCGCGGCCATCGATAAGTTTGACACAAAGGCTTTTGCAAGCTACCTGGATGACAAGGCCAGATTTAAGTTTGCCAACATCCCGGTAATCACGGGAAAGAATAATATTTTTGAATTTGTAGCCGGTTTTTTTCAATCGATAAAAGCCATCAGGCATAAAAACCTTGAAATTTATGAACTGGAAGGGATCCGGTTTGTGATGGGGAATGTTACATATACACGTTTGGATGGTTCCACGCTCTCTGTGGATTTCTCAAATACCTTCAGGCTGAATGGCAATAAAATCAAGGATTACCTAATTTTTATTGATAATTCAGACTTGTATAAGTAAAAAGTCTCCCATGAAAGTAAAAATTTCCCTGGTACTGCTGAGTTCCCTATTCTTCAGCGGTATTATCGCAAATGATGTGTCTGTGAATGAGTGGCTTGACTCCGGGCCCTTACAGGTGCATGCCCCGGGTTTCATCAAAGGTACGAATATCCAGTCCGAAGATTTTGGTCCCAGGTATATATTATCAAATACTTACCTGGATCTGGCCACCCTGCAGCCGGCAGATGGGGTGCCATTCCTCTGGGATAACCAGGAAGTGCAGAACTGGATGCTGAACAGGATTCCTGAAGGTGAGTTCCTGGAAATAAAACCCATCAGGAAAGCGGAGTATCAGATAGCATATCTTGCATTTTATATTGAATCTGGAGGACTGAATAAACATGAAATGGAAGTTGAAAGTCCCCAGATGTTCGAGGTATTCCTTCAGGGTAAAAAGCTTTCGTCAAGCTACGAACCGGCGGGGAAAGACAGTTCAAATACCGGCAAGGCTACCCTGGATCTGGACCGTGGAAAATTCCTGGTCATAGTGAAGTCATTGTATACCAGAGGTGATGAGAATAAATGGTGGATCAAAGCAAAAGTGGCGGGAAAACCCGTGCTGGGTACCACACCTGTTTGCGGCATGAATATCCATCACCTCCTGGAGGGCACAAAGCTTGGCAGTGTTTCCATATCCGCAGACGGATCCCTGGTAATGGTCAATTACAGCAGGGTGGATAGAAAGTCCGGGGAAAACAGCAAGTGGACTGAGATCAGGGATGTTTCCACTGGCAGTATCATGCAGAGTTTCAGGAAAGCCGGAACAAGGGATTATCATTGGATGCCGTCGGGAAAGAAGCTTTATTATATCAAACCGGGTGAGAAAGGATCATCGGTATGGATATATGACTTTGAGGAGGGAAAAGAATATCCTGTACTGAAAGATATTGAAGAGCTTTCCGGAACAGAATGGTCACCGGATGAGAAGTTTCTTATCTACACCATCTCTGAGAAAAATAAAGCCGATTCCGGGTCCTCATTGAGATATATGGATGAGCTGGGTAACCGTACATTCCCTGACAGGTCCATTGGAAGCCTATATAAACATGATGTGGCAAGCAAAGTCAGTACCCGGCTTACTTATGGGGAATACAGTACCTGGCTTAATGATATCAGCCAGGATGGCGAAAAAATTGTTTTCAGTGTAACCAGGCCCAATCCCACTGTAAGGCCTTTCAACCAGCAGGACGTGTACATGATGGATCTCAAAACAGGCAAGGTGGACACCCTCTGGAAAGATTCCCCATGGAGCGGAACAGCCATATTCTCCCCTGACGGAACAAAACTGCTGGTTTCCGGCGGACCTGACCTTTTTGGTGAGACGGGCAGGAGAATCGGGGATAATCCCATTGCCAATAATTATGACACACAGGCCTATTTATATGACCTGTCGACCAGTGAGGTTGATCCCATCACAATGGAGTTTGATCCATCGGTTACCTCTGTTACCTGGCACCCGGCGGATGGCCGTATCTATATTACTACCATAGATGAGATCTACAGGAGGTTATATGCTTATGATGCAGGGGACCGGCAATTCAGGCTGATTACTACACAGCCCGAGGTGCTTGGATCATTCAGCCTGGCTAAAAAGAAGCTTGTGGTGTCCTATACCGGGACCGGACTGGGCAGTCATAACA
>JAZGGT010000218.1:0-4036 GCA_036480555.1 Bacteroidales bacterium
ACGAAAAAATACAGGAAGCCCTATACCCTCTGATTCAATATGTGGCTCTCAGGATCCGGCACCGGTGCTGTCTTTTCGCTGTACTCAATGACCTTACCTCCATATATAATTCAATTAATCTAAGCCATAATGGAAAAAGAGTATTCAAGACGCAAATTTTTAAAAAACAGCACACTCACCGGTCTGGGTGTGGGACTGACTACTGCTGTGACACCGAATCTGTTTGCTGGCTACGTGAAAGATGCTGGTACTGCCGCCATCCTTGGTGGTCAACCCGTCCGGACCAAAGGCTGGCCGGATTGGCCAATGTGGGATCCTGAAACAGATGAAAAGCGGGTTATTGAAGTTCTTCGAAGTGGCATCTGGTCGCGTGGGAAGGTAGTTACAGAATTTGAAGAGAAATGGGCAGAAACCATTGGGTCAAAGCGCTGTTTAGCTACTACCAATGGTACATATGCCTTGATCACTGCCTTACGTTCACTGAATGTAGGTGCCGGAGATGAAGTACTTGTACCTCCGTACACATTTATTGCCACCATTGATGCTATCCTGATGGTTGGTGCAATGCCTGTATTTGTTGATACAAATCCTGCAACTTTTCAAATCGATGCGGATAAAATTGAAGAAAAGATCACTTCCCACACAACTACTATTTTGCCGGTACATATCCTTGGACTTCCGGCTGACATGGGGAAAATTATGACTATTGCCCGGGATAATAATTTAACAGTCCTGGAAGATGCCTGTCAGGCATGGCTGGCAGAGATCAACAATAAAAAGGTTGGTTCTTTTGGAGATGCCGGATGTTTTAGTTTTCAAAACTCTAAACATATACCTATTGGAGAAGGCGGGGCAATTGTAAGTGATAATGATGAATTTATGGATCGATGCTTTTCATTTCATAATTTCGGGCGCCCTCACGGCAAAATCGTCGGAACCGTATCGGGAGAATATGTTATTTTAGGCACTAAATGCCGGACAACAGAATACCAGGCAGCCATCGGCCTGGCTCAACTGAAACGCCTGGAAGAACAAACCAAGCAACGCGAAAAAAACGCTGAATATCTGCGGGCACAAATTAAGGACATACCGGGCATATTGCCCTATGAATTATCTGAAAATGCTACCAGGGCAGTCTTTCATTTGTTCCCCTTCCGGTATAAAAAAGAACAATTTCATGATCTGTCCCGAAGCAAATTTCTTAAAGCATTAAGAGCAGAAGGTATACCCTGCTCAGGGGGATATTCCCCACTTAATAACATGCCTTATCTAAAGGATGCATTTCAATCGAAAAACTTTCAAAAAGTCTATTCAAAGGAAATGCTGGATTTTGACGGATATGTTGAACGCAATCAATGTCCCCAGAATGACCAGTTATGTGAAGAGGCAGTCTGGTTTGGTCAAAATATGTTGCTTGGATCAAAATCCGATATGAATGATATTGCCATGGCCATAGAAAAAGTCTTTAATAATGCTGACAAAATCAATTAATAATGCAAAAATTTAATAAACAGTTTTTCTTACACTTAATTATTTCTTTTTTGACCATTTCTTTCCTTTATGCTGAGACTTCAATCGATCCGGAGGGAAGCACAGGTGGATGGAAAGCGGGTGTGGCCAGCATGGTGATAACTCCCGAACATCCCATGTGGATGGCAGGATATGCCGCACGAGAACATCCATCGGACGGCATGCTTCATGATCTATGGGCCAAGGCTTTAATGCTGGAAGATGCAAACGGAGAACAGGCAGTTCTCATAACCACCGATTTACTTGGATTCCCAAAGAATTTATCTGATCAAATACGGGATCGCCTGGAAGATCAGTTCAATTTATCCAGGGCACATATCATCTTAAGCAGCTCTCATACGCATTCAGGACCTGTTTTGGAGGGAGCATTGTATGATATCTATCCGCTGGATTCAGATCAACTGGAAAGAATAGAAGAATATTCCGGCAAATTAACTGATCAGATTGTAGAACTGGTGGGCGAAGCTTTAAATTCCATGCAGTCAGCACAGCTTTATGCAGAAAATGGTGTAGTCAGGTTCCAGGTGAACAGGAGGAATAACCCTGCAGGTACATTGATCCGTCAGACAGAATTACAGGGTCCGAACGATTATGCAGTACCGGTAATTAAAGTAGTGGATGAGGCAGGAGAATTAATGGCTATCACCTTCGGATATGCCTGCCATCCCACGGTGCTTGATGGTTATGAATGGTCAGGGGATTATCCGGGATTTGCACAAATTGAACTGGAAAAATCCTACCCGGGAACAATGGCAATGTTTTTCCAGGGCACCGGAGCAGATATGAACCCCCTACCCCGGCGGACTGTTGCATTGGCACAACAATATGGAGAAGAACTGGCGGCTGCAGTTCGAAGAGTTTTGAATGAGGATATGCAAGAACTTCCTCCAAATCTATCAACCGCCTATTCAGAAATTGACCTGGCATTGACTTCGCCCCCCACGAAGGAGGAACTATCACAAATGGCAAGTGAAACATCTGGCTATCAAAAACAATGGGCTGTCCGGATGCTTGGCAAAATTGAGAAGGGGGAACCTTTCAGAACCTCCTATCCTTATCCGGTCCAGGTCTGGAACTTGGGTGACCAGCCGCTGGTATGCCTTGGCGGAGAGGTTTTGGTAGATTATACGATCAGCCTCAAACGAATATTTGGTGAAGATATTTTTGTAATGGGCTTTTCCAATGATGGCATGGCCTATATTCCTTCCGTAAGGGTACTCCGGGAAGGAGGCTATGAGGGAGCTATATCGCAAATTGTTTACGGATTACCTGGTACCTGGAGAGCCAGCATTGAGTCAGATATCATCCAGGAAGTAATGAATCTGGCTGAAAAGGTTGATATTAAAATGCCTGAGTCCAGATTGATAGCATCTCAAAGTACTACGGCTTCACAGCCATTAATTGCCAAACACTATTTCTCAGGATTTGATCAGGCCCATGATACCTATAATGCCATTTCCCCTGCCAGTGATGGGAAAATCTATTATGTGCTGAGTTCTGCATCCATTGATGTGGGAGGACAGATGTATTCATATGATCCTGATAAGGATGAAACAACATTCATTGCCGACCTTACTGATGTTTGCGGGGAGGCTGGACTGAATGCCATTTCCCAGGGAAAGAGCCATGTAAATTTTTATGAATCGGATGGAAAACTATATTTTGCCACCCATGTCGGATATTACGAAATCATCGACGGTATGGAAAGATTACCGGAGCAAGCCCCGGAGGGTTATGAGTTGTATCCGGGAGGACATATTCTCTCCTACGATTTAAAAACCGGCGAATTTGAAGACCTTGGAACCGCCCCCGACGGAGAAGGATTGATTACCATGACCATGGATCCTCAACGGGAACATATATATCTGATTTCCTGGCCCAAGGGATACTTTCTTGATTATGACATGGCTGCGGATAAGTTATACAACCTGGGAGCGATATCTGCCAACGGTGAGGCCGGGATCCCAGGGGAAGATTACCGGGTCATTTGCCGCTCTATGTTTGTCGATCCCGGGGATGGGTCCGTATATTTCTCAACTTCGACAGGAGAAATAATGACCTATAATCCTGATTCGAGATCTATTATACAGGTAGAGAAGGTGAACATGAGACTGGATTATTTTGGTAAATACGATCCGACCCGCCCCGGCAACATGGGTTATAACTGGCGGAGGATTGTCTGGCATCCGGAAGGAGAAGTAGCCTATGGGGTTCATGGGAATTCCGGCTATTTATTCAGATTTGATCCCCGTGAACCGAAGATCGAGATAGTTGATCGGATCACATCGGAGCCATCTCAAAAAAGCGGGATGTTTGATCTGTTCAGTTATGGATACCTTGGATTTGAACTGGGACAGGATCTGCAGACTTTGTATTATCTGACCGGGGGCCCGATTTATCTGGAAGGTCAGAGGTTAGCAGGGAAGGAAGAGATTGAAATGGGGGCTGCACGCGGACTTGAAAATCTCCACCTGGTAACCTATAATATACCGGATAAGAAATATAT
>JAZGGT010000219.1:0-2012 GCA_036480555.1 Bacteroidales bacterium
CCTACAAGAACTCCATCACCATCCCCTATGAAAAGCAGTATTTCACCGGAGGTGCCAACGGTATCAGGGCCTGGCAGGTGAGGAACCTGGGACCAGGTTCCTTTAATATTTACGATGAGCCAACTGCACCCAGGTATCCGAATCAGACAGCGGATGTTAAGATAGAAGCGAATATTGAATACCGCTTCGAATTATTCTGGCTCCTGGAGGGAGCCCTTTTTCTTGATGGAGGGAATATCTGGTCCCTGAACAAGGATGATGACAGGCCCGGGTCCTATTTTGAGTGGAACCGCTTTTACAAGGAATTTGCCCTGGGGACAGGTTTTGGATTGCGCATGGATTTCTCTTTTTTCGTTTTCAGGTTTGACCTGGGGATGAAGGTCAGGGACCCGGCGCAACCCGAAGGCAGCCGGTGGGTGTTCATGAATAGCGGTTACAACAGTCCACAATTTAATATTGCGATTGGCTACCCGTTTTAGACAGTTCATCCGGCCCTCCGAAAATAAATACTGCCTTCTGTTTTATTCTATCCCTGAAACTCCTATTTTTGCGAAATTAATCATGAAGGTGCAATTATTATTAATCATTAAAATATTATTATATGTCCGCTAAAGTTTTAGATGCCGTAAAGCCGGGTTTAGTACTCGGAGACGATGTTCAAAAAGTGTTTGCAATAGCCAGGGAGAATGAGTTTGCAATTCCCGCCGTCAACGTGGTTGGAACCAATACTGTGAACTCGGTGATGGAAGCAGCCAAAGTGGTAAACTCTCCTGTGATCATTCAGTTTTCGAATGGTGGTGCTGCATTCTGGTCCGGAAAAGCTTTGTCCAATGATAACGAGCGATCTGCCATTGCCGGGGGGATCATGGGAGCCTTGCATGTGCATCACCTGGCGGCGCTCTATGAGGTTCCGGTAATCCTGCATACCGATCATGCTGCCAGGAAATTACTGCCATGGATCGATGGATTGCTCGATGCTGGCGAAAAGCATTTTGAGCAAAACGGAAAACCCTTGTACAGCTCACACATGCTGGACCTTTCTGTAGAGCCGCTCGAAGAAAATATTGAGACATGCAAACGCTATCTGGAAAGGATGAGTAAGATGGGTATGACCCTTGAAATAGAACTTGGCGTGACCGGTGGAGAAGAAGACGGGGTGGATCATTCCGATGTAGACAGTTCCAAACTTTATACTCAGCCCGAAGAAGTGGCCTATGCCTTCAATGAGCTCGGCAAGGTCAGTGACAGGTTCACCGTAGCGGCCTCCTTTGGGAATGTCCACGGTGTCTACAAACCGGGAAATGTCAAGCTTACACCCAAAATATTGTTGAATTCCCAGAAATATATCCAGGACAAATACAATACGGCAGACAAGCCGGTTAATTTTGTTTTCCATGGTGGATCGGGATCCACCCGTGAAGAGATCCGGGAGGCCATAAGCTATGGTGTGATCAAGATGAACATCGATACAGACACACAATGGGCTTACTGGGATGGCGTAAGGAAATATGAAAAGGCGAACCGTGATTATCTGCAGGGACAGATCGGGAATCCCGAAGGAGAAGATAAGCCGAATAAGAAAAAATATGATCCGCGGGTCTGGTTGCGTGAAGGGGAGAAATCCTTGGTGGAAAGGCTAAAATTGGCATTCGAAGACCTGAATTGTATTGACAGGAATTAATCCCCAACATGCATATGATTTACCGCAAAGATCACTATCCTTAATGATGATCTTCGCGGTATATCATATGCATGTCCAGGATTAATTCCTGTCTATACAATTCAGGTCTTCGAATGCCAGTTTCAGTCTTTCCACCAGGGATTTCTCCCCTTCACGCAACCAAACCCTGGGATCGTATTTTTTCTTATTTGGTTTATCTTCTCCCTCTGGATTCCCAATCTGACCCTGAAGATAATCACGGTTCGCTTTTTCATAATTCCTTACACCATCCCAGTAAGCCCATTGAGTATCAGTATCGATGTTCATCTTGATCACACCATAGCTTATGGCC
>JAZGGT010000220.1:0-4511 GCA_036480555.1 Bacteroidales bacterium
TAAAGTCTATGCCATGCAATGCAAGGTCCAGCCATTCCTGTCTTTGTTCCACATGGTTATACAGGGTCGCAAGCATCCATGTGAACCTGCATGTTTGCCACATGCCTTTGTCGGTATCCAGCCTGGAGCCATCCCTGTCAACAGAAAACATGAATCCACCATATTCAGTATCAATGCTATGCCTGATCCAGAACGGGATCGTGTCTTTCAACAGACCGTCCCTGTAAATCTTGATATATTTATCTATCGCACCTGGGATCATTTTTCCAGTGTTTTATATGTCAATCCTGTAATATCCTTATCCTCCCTGGGAGTGAAGAGGCTAACAGTATAGGCTATCAGGACAGAGATCGTGATCCCCAGAAAGCCGTACAGCAGGAAGGAAACAGAACTGTAAAACTTAATAATAAGCAAAATAACGAAACTCAGGATAAAACCGGTAATTGCCCCGGTGGAATTAATTCTTGGGAAGAAAATGGCCATAACAAAAACACCCCCCAAACCACCTACAAGCAATCCCAGTACAGCATTGAAGTAATCAAAAAGAGAAAGGATATTCCAGGTGGCCATTAACAGGGCCAGCAAAATACCAAGTCCCCCGGATACTATCCCCGAGATCCTGGCTACCCTGAGTCGCCTGGAATCTGGAGATTCCGGCCAGAGGTGGTTATAAATATCCACGGTAAATGCAGTGGAGATAGAATTCACATTAGATGAAACCGTAGACATTGTGGCAGAGAAAATAGCCGCTATCATAAGTCCCGCTATCCCGATCGGCATACGCGTCATGATAAAATGGGGAAAAATCGAATCGGGATTCCCCATCGCCATATTCAGCTCCTGGGGCTGTGTTTTATAGAGGACAAAAAGCGTTGTTCCGATAAAATAGAAGACTATAGAGATGATTATGCTCATCGTGCCGTTGAACCATAATCCCTTTGCAGCTTCTTTCTGGTTTTTTGTAGTCAGGTATCGCTGGATCACGGCCTGGTCACTGCTGTATGATATCAGATTATTGGCCAGTCCACCTAGCAGGACTACCCAGAACGTAGCCCTGGACAGATCAAAAACAAAATCGAACATTTTCATTTTCTCATGTTCAACGGTTATCTCGATAACCCTGTTCAGACCACCCTCGGTACCGGAAATCATGAATATTACTGCCAGGACTGCACCTGCCAACAAAACAAATCCCTGGATAACATCTCCCCATATAACCGCTTCCACACCCCCCATCGTACAATATAGTATGGTAATTACGCCCATCAGGACAATACAGAGATTAATATTGATTCCTGTTACCGTCGTTAGGGCCAGGGAGGGCAGGAACAGGACCAGGGCCATCCGGGCAACCATAAATACCTGGAACAGACTGCTGGAAAGGAAACGTGTGGAATAATTAAATCTTTTTTCAAGGTATTCGTAAGCCGTGGTCACATTTAATTTTCTGAAAAAAGGAAGATAGTACCTGACCACGGGCCATACCATGATAAAAATCGTCAATGCCATGATGAAATACTTCCAGTCCGTAGCATAGGTTTTGGCCGGGATGGCCATATAGGTAATAGCGCTCAGCATGGTGGCGAATATGCTCATGCCTGCCGCCCACCATGGTATTTTTTGTCCCCCTTTAAAAAATGTATCTGTCCCTTCTTCCCGTCTCATGAAATAGTATCCGATAAACACCATCATAAGAAGGTAAAATACGACTACCGACCAGTTGATCAAGCCAAATTTCGGAGTGTAATGAGATTGCCCGTAATATATTTCGGGGGATCTGACCCCCGGCTTGATTTCCCCGTTCACAACCACGAATCCATCGTCCCACTTAACCATGGGAGCTCCAGCTTGTCCGGGAAAAGGGAAGTCCTGTATCTTTATCCAGGTTTGGGTAATGGTATGATAAGCCAGTACCTCCCTGTTAATCCCACCTGTAAACAGAATATGCTGGGTACCCATGGCTATACCGGATCCGCCATGTAAAGACAAGGCTTGTTCTCCATTAGGCGTTATATCAGGTAATTTAGTCCAGGTTTCGGTTTTGGGATTGTATTCCAGTCCATCCGTTAAGATATATGGATCTTCCGCATTTTCAGGATAGGAGGATCCGCTAAAAAGGTATAAATGTTGTTCCTCAGCCGCATTCTGACCTATGGCTATGGCCTGCAAACGAGGGGCACCTGGAAAATCTTCAAGTATTTCCCATTCAAAGATTTGATTTCCCCATTTTGAAAGGTCCAGGCATAAGAAGGTATTTGCTAGCTGGTCATCGCTATATCCACCTGCCAGGTATATTTTCCGATCGACCAGGGCACCGGCCATTCTGCTCATGGAAAAGGGCAAAGATGGAAGACTCTCCGACTTGATTTGTTTTGAAACCGGGTCCCACTTCATAAGAAAAACCGTAGAGAATGATTCAGTATTATTGTTGCCTCCAATACATATAACACCCTCCGGAACGGTTATGGAAATACCATAGGCAGCCTGGTAGGGTATTTCAAATCCCGTGTGCCAGGTATATTCACCTTCAGCATTATGTTTCAATGCGTAAGCATTATCATAGTATGCTTTGTTGTATCCACCGGCGATCAGCAAAACATTTTCAGATACTCCTGCAAAAGGGGCAGCCAATCCCGGCTGGACATCCTGGCCGGGAGCAGGAGGGAGGGCAGGAAGCTGTTGCCATTCAAGCTCATTGATAAATTTTACATTTCCAAATGCAGGGATGAAAATTACCTGGCTGATAAGAAGTATGGCAAGGTGGGATCTGATCATTTGACACCTTTATTTATTGCAAAATCCAAAGAAGCCTATATCCTTGAGTTCAGATTTCAGGGATCGTTCCTCTTCATCGCTAATATTTTGAATAGGTACCCTGTTCGGACCGCAATCAAGTCCCAGAAATTTCATGACCCGTTTCCCGGCAATGACATTTCCCCTGTAACGGATGAGGATGTTTATGAATGCCTGCGATTTAGCCTGAAGGTTCCTGGCTGTCTCCAGATCGCCCTTCAGGAATGCCTTCTTCATGTCAATATATATTCCCATTGCATGATTGTAAGTTCCTCCTACACCTCCTGTAGCACCCAGGGCCAGGCCTGCAAGCAGGGTTTCATCCCGACCATGAAGCAGGTCATAATGCCCGTTTCTCAGAAGCATGCACTGGTTAAATTCATAGAGATCTTCGTGTGTATATTTAATGCCGGCCAGGTTGGGTATCTTTTCATAGGCCTGTTCAAGAAACTCAACCATGGAGAGATAAACCCCTGTAAATTCAGGCATATGATAAAAATAGAAAGGAAGATCCGGAGAGGCTGAAGCCAGCGCTGCACAATAATCTACTAATTCCTTCACCCTGGCAGGTTTGAAGAATACCGGGGATATGGTACCAATGCCCCAAGCTCCGATTTCTGAAGCATGTTTAGCCAGTTCCCTGCTCTCATTGACTGTTGGTCCACCAACATGGATTATGTTTTTGAAATCATCCGGACTTGTATCCACCCATTTCTCAGCCACTTTCTTTCTTTCCTCTGAAGAGAGTAAAAATCCTTCCCCGGATGTGCCGCATATGAAGGCACCATTGACCCTATTACGAACGTAATAGTTCGCGTATTCCGGGATTATATCCAGGTTTACAGATCCGTCATTTTGCATTGGTGTAAATGGGGCTGATATAAATCCATTAATCTTTTCCATGAAAGCTTTGTGGTTGATTGTATGCAGAACAAATATGCAAAATTATGTCGGAACGATCCGTCCATATTCCATCACTGCATCCCTCATTGCATAAAAATTCTCAACCGGGATTAGCTCATGCAGGTTATGGCTTGAAGATACAATGTACCCTCCTCCTTTTCCCAGTCTATCCATATGCTCAATCACATCTTTCCTCACCTCTTCCGGGGTGCCGTCTTTGAGTACAGTATCAATATTGATGTTGCCTGAAAGGGTGATGCGGTCGCCGTATTTCGATTTAATCTCATAAATATCCTGTATTGCTCCGGAGGGATCTATCGGGTTAAGTACATCCACGCCCATATCAATATAATCCGGTATCAGGTTATCCACTTTGCCGTCGATGTGAAAAAAGACAGGCATCCCTGCCTCACGGATTATCCCTATCTGCTCCCGGATATATGATGTTTCCAATTCTTCCACCTGCTCCCAGGATACCATGGGACCAGTGGTTGTTATGATCCCGCTTCCAACTTTCATCATATCCATCGGATATCGAAGGAATACCTCCATCTCTCTGATGCAATATTCGTGAATGGTTTTTATAAGGTCGATTACCATATCTTTGTCAGCCAGGGTATTAAACAAAAAATCATTGTATCCCATAGCCGTCATTGCTGTGAAGGCAGCTGTCTGAGCCCCGCATATTAGTCCCATTTTTTTACCCTGAAGAGTTTTGCATGTGGCTTCAAGTTTTTGCTCAAGTATACCGAGATCCGGAAACCAGAGCTGGTCAAAATCCTTTCGGGTTTTGATCCGGCCATCCTTGTAATGAA
>JAZGGT010000221.1:0-17361 GCA_036480555.1 Bacteroidales bacterium
GGGCGGTCAACTTGCACATATTCATTCAGGTTTTAAAATAACTGCCAATTTTGTAATTTTATCACTCATATTTGTAAACATACCATAATGTCAGGACATAGTAAATGGTCAACCATAAAGCGAAAAAAAGGAGCAGCCGATGCCAAACGGTCCAAAATGTTTTCCCGAGTTTCGAAAGAGATACAGATAGCCGCCAAGGAAGGTGGTCCTGACCCTGAAATGAATCCCGGGCTGAGACTGGCCATATCCAACGCCAAGGGGATCAATATGCCAAAAGATAACATAGACCGGGCCATCTCCCGTGCAAGCAAGGAAGCAGATTCCCTGCAGGAGTTAACATTCGAGGGTTATGCTCCCAATGGCATAGCAATATTCGTCGAATGTTTAACAGATAATAAAAACCGCACCGTCAGCAATATCCGGGCGATATTCACCAGGCGTGGTGGCAGCCTGGGAACCAACGGGTCTGTTGCCTATATGTTTGACCGCAAAGGTGTGATCACCGTGCCAAAAGGAGATCTGGATCCCGAAGATTTTGAGCTTGAGATCATTGATGCCGGCGTGGAAGAAATGGAGCTGGAAGGAGATGTTTTTATCATTACCACTGCTATGGAAGATTTTGGCAATGTTCAGAAAAAACTGGAAGCATTGAATGTGGAGCCGGAGAATGCTGAACTGCAACGGATCCCGCATGATACCACGCAGTTGGAGCAGAATGAAGCCTTAAGGGTGATGAAAGTCATCGAAGATTTTGAAGATGATGATGATGTGCAGAACGTCTTCCACAACCTCGAATTGACCGACAGCCTGGTGGCCGCCATGGATAACTGACCGGTCCGCCTGCTGGCCCGGTTTGTTTTCAACCCCTTCAGGATTTCTTTAAATTGACAGGAAGTTCAAGGCTGAATACGGTGCCTGCTGCTGCGGTGGATTTAAAAGACACCTTTCCGTTCAGGAACTTTTCCCCCAGCAATTTCATGCTGTATGTACCCAGTCCCCTGCCCGTACCTTTGGTTGAAAAAGAACGCTGGAAGACCTGTTGCCGGACATCCTTCGGCATATGGCCAGGATTATGTACCCGGATGGTCACAGCTTCGGGAGCGATGTTGCAGTCAACTGTCACCTTCCCTTCATCTGCTATGGCTTCGAGGGCATTTTTTATCATGTTGCCAAGGATTCGTTTTAGCAATACCGGGTCAGTATTGATGGTAAAATCACAGGCATTACCCTTAAAAAGGATCTTCTTTTTCTGGCCCAGCTTATGACGCCGGTATTCCTCTATGATATGCCCAAGTGTTTCTTTCAGGTAAAATTCGAAGTTCTTAACCACGAGCTCGCCGTTCTCAGCTGCCACAAGTGATTTCTGTGTCATGATCTCCTCGGTCAGGTCACGGCTCACCTCGCCGAGCAGGTTGACAAACTGGTTGATTTTCGCCGGATCATCAACCTGTTTCAGCAGATCCACCACTCCCTGCAGGGTGCCGGCAGTATTCATGACGTCATGGAAAAAAATACGCTCCAGGGCCTCTTTTCTCTTTTTGCTGCTGATATCCCTGGCTGTGAAAATGGTAAACTGGTTTTTGGCCCAGAGAAGAGGGGACGCGGTAACTTCAAGATCCAGGCAGTCTTCGGCCCCATCAAGGGAGGTACGGATCCGGCATTCATCGGTCACTGTCTCACCGGTTTCCTGGGATACAAGGATGGCATTGGCGGCTCCGCATACCTGGCAGTGCTCAGATGTTCCGCAACCCGCTTCCATATGATCCGAATGAATACAATTCAAGGCTTCCCCTGGGCGCTGGCTGAGCAACTCCTTCATGTTTTCTATCCCCATCAGTTGCAGCAAGGCCTTATTGCTGAAAACGATCTCCCGTTCCTGGTTCAGAATAACAGCAATGTATGGCAGGGCAGCAATAAGTTCTTCAATATAAGAGACCGATTTAAGCTCAGTATAATCTTCTAAAATTTTACCCTTGACAGATCTTTCAGGTGATGCAAAATGAGTGAGCATGATTTTATTTTTCTGTTTTTTTCCTGGTTCCCCGGAGAAGCAGGAAACTTCCGAGGATAATCAGGGCAAGCAAGAACAATAGCCTTCCCACCATAAAAAGGATATGATCTATGCCAATCCATCCGAAGCTGGCATAACAGAGCCCACCAAAAATGGCAACCCATCCGATAAATCTTGGAAGCAATCCGGAACTGGCAATAAGGAGTCCGAGTATGATGGAACTGATCCCCACCAGTGTATATGCAGCCAGTTGCAGGTTGGATCTGGAAACCAGAATAAAATATGAGATGCTGGCTATATAATCGGTTTCCTGTCCGGATGAAGCCTGGTAAACAGTAACCATACTGATCATGTTTAATCCATTGATAGCAATGATAATATATAATATGCCGGTGGTACTGATCAGAAAGGCGGCAAGATAAGCAGATGATCTGCCATATGGCAGGAAGCTCATCAGTATCAGGGGACCAAAAGACACAATGAGGATTGAAGTCACGAACCATATTATCGAATTCAACCAGAGGCGGTCAATATTATCCCCCAGGTAAGAAAGATCTTCATGGATATTGATGTAATCTGGCTTGATATCAATAGCAGTCAGAATTGCTGCTATTACCAGGAAGGTAATGAGCAAGGCCGTAATACCGGCGAGTCTTTCAACACCTCGTTTTTTATTTGGGATTCCTGCAATCATCTGCTTATGGGATCAAATGGACTTACAATTTGCAAAATAATCAATTCCGGAATGAAATATGCATATAATCTGGAAATGATTCAATCCCATGATTTTTTTGTTATTTTTGGAACAGCTTTTGGAACAATGAACAGAGTATATATTATCATAATGGTTATCATTTCGATAGCCTCATCAACCGGTGCACAGGATTTGGATCAGCAGGAAGAGGAATCCAGATTATACCAGCAACTATTCCAGCAGGGTGCAGCCGGGAGTAATGTCCGGATCGTTCAGGAAAAGAAACTGGATGAGATTATGTTAAACTTTATAGAACAGGGAAGGAAACTAGGTGGGATTCCCTGCTATTGGATCCGGATCTATTCAGGATCGACCCATTCGGCCAGGGATGAAGCTTATGAAACAAAGGCCCGATTCTTGAAAAAATATGAAGGCATCAGGAATGATGTTATTTATGATGACCCCAATTTCAAGGTCTATATAGGTGGCTACAGGTCCAAGAGTGAAACACTGAAGCTGTTGAACAAGATCAGAAGGGATTTTTCCACCGCGTTCATCGTTTATGATATTATTGATTTTCCTGTTGAATGAGTGAACAGATAAAACATGAGTGTGGTATCGCACTGATCCGGTTGTTAAGGCCCCTGGAGTATTACCAATACAAATACGGTACCTGGAAATATGGATTGAACAAGTTGTACCTGCTGATGGAGAAGCAGCATAACCGTGGTCAGGATGGAGCTGGTGTGGCCTGCGTTAATTTTGATCTTCCGCCCGGTCAAAAATTCATCTCCCGGTACAGGTCGGCTGAATATGCTGCCATCAATGATGTCTTCCGGAAGATCTCTGCCGATTTTAAAAAACCGGAGAGAAAAAAACCAGATCGTTTCAAAGATGCCGTCTGGGCTAAGGAAAATCTTCCCTTTGCCGGTGAATTATATATGGGTCACCTGAGGTATGGGACTTACGGGAAAAACAAACTGGATAACGTGCATCCCGTAATGCGGGAGAATAACTGGAAATCAAGGAACCTTGTCCTGGCAGGCAATTTCAACCTCACCAATGTGGAGGAGCAATTTTATAAGCTCATTGAACTGGGACAGCATCCCAAGGATTTTTCTGATACCGTAACCATCCTTGAAAAGATCGGCCATTTTCTGGATCAGGAAAACCAGCGTTTGTTCGATAAGTTCAAGACTGAGGGGCATGGCAATATAGAGATCTCCAGGTTGATCTCTGATCATCTCGATGTGGTCCAGGTACTCAGCGAGGCCAGCAAACAATGGGATGGGGGGTATGTGATTGGCGGCCTCCTGGGACATGGGGATGCTTTTGTGTTCAGGGACCCATGGGGCATCCGTCCGGGTTATTATTACAGGGATGATGAAATTGTCGTCGCAGCTTCCGAGAGACCTGTAATCCAGACAGTTATGAACGTTCCCGCCGTAAAAGTACACGAAATTGATCCAGGTTATGCAGTGATCATAAAGAAAAACGGCCAGGTTTCATTGGATGAGATCCGTACACCTGGGGAAAAAAAAGCCTGTTCATTTGAGCGTATTTATTTTTCAAGGGGAAGCGACAGGGACATATACAGGGAAAGAAAGAAGCTGGGGAGGCTGCTCACACCGGATATCCTGAAAGCCATTGATTACGATCTTGATAATACGGTCTTTTCCTTCATTCCCAATACGGCGGAATCAGCATTTTACGGGATGATCCAGGGAATAGAGAACCATATGAATGAGGAAAAGGCGAGGATGCTGCTGGAAAGCAACGGGAACCTGGATGCTGAGAAAATCGACCAGATCATCTGTCACCGACCCAGGATTGAAAAGATTGCCATCAAAGATATTAAACTGAGGACATTTATTTCTCAGGATGAGGGGCGGGATGACCTGGTTGGACATGTATATGACATAACCTACGGTACCATACGCAAAGGGCAGGACAACCTGGTCGTGATTGATGATTCAATTGTCCGGGGTACCACCCTCAAACGGAGCATCCTGAAAATACTCGACCGGCTTGAACCCAAAAGGATCATAGTCGTTTCATCCTCACCACAGATACGATATCCTGATTGTTACGGGATAGACATGGCCAAACTTAGCGATTTTGTTGCCTTTCAGGCTGCCATCGCATTATTGAAAGATACCGGCAGGGAATCAGTGATCAACGAGGTATTCAACCGTTTGGTTGAACAGGCCGGGAAACCCAAGGAAGAGATTGTCAACCACGTTAAGATGATCTATGAACCTTTCAGCTATGAAGAGGTATCCCAGAAGATCGGGGAATTGCTGAAATCAAGGGATGTAAATGCAGAGGTCAAAATTGTTTACCAGACTGTTGAGAACCTGCATCTGGCTTGTCCGGATCATCTCGGGGATTGGTACTTCACCGGTGATTATCCTACCCCGGGTGGGAATAAGGTTGTAAGTACTTCCTTTATCAACTATATCAAGGGAAAAAACCAGCGGGCCTACTAGGCCATTCAATCCCTCTGCCGGCGATATCTCCTTATCCTGTTTATCAGCCTGTAAATCTGGTACTTGCTCTGCGGTATATAACTGGCAATATGCCTTTCCACTTTCTGTTTGTACAGGTCGTTGGTTGTGATCAGGATAGCGGTTTCCTCCACTCCCCCGAAGGATGGATTAATAACCGTCCCGAAAGTCTTCAGGGAAGGAGACAGGTTCATATAGGCATTGATCAATGGTGGTATGTTCTCTCCAAATGCCCGTACGTTCTGTGAGAGTATCTTGTAATCTTCCAGGTAGGTGCGGCCGGAAAAAATGGTTTTCATTTCCTCCCTGTCCATATTGGTTTCCAGAGGTATCTTCGGGTAGACCAGCTGTTCAGTATCCGGGAAATGTTTTTCCAGGAAATACAGGATCAGGTTTCGGGCACGCTGGTTGTAATTCTGGTACATGGTCACCTTGCCAAAGAAGAACTGCTTCTCAGGGTAATCAATGACCAGGGTCCCCAGTCCATCCCATAGATTATCCAGGGCATACAATCCCTTGCCCAGGCGGCTAGTGGTCTGGTATCCAGGCTGGACAAAGGAGCGGCCGAGTTCAATCAGATCCGGTATGTATTCCTTTTTAAACTTGTCTGAGAAATGAAATAGCCTCTCGGTGGCCAGGCCGGCCTTGCTGCAATCAGTCTTTTCCTTGTCACACAGATGAAAGCGATATCCCCCGAGGATCTCTTCCTGGTCCGGATCCCAGACGATCAGCTGTTTATAGGGATCCTCCATGGTATCAAAATCATCGATATCTACAGGTTTTCCGGTGCCACCCCCAGCGGCCCGGAAGGTCAATTCCCTCAGGCGGCCTATCTCCTGCATGATCTTCGGGGAATCATGGGCGGTAATGATATACAGTTCATTATCCGCTTTATTGGTCATTCGGACGAATTTCTCTTCTGTTAATTCTTCCTCGAGATCCTTTTTCGATATTGCCTTGATGATGGGCTTCATTTATGTCTGGCTGTTTCAGTAAAATTAAGCATTATTTTTTTTATCCGGAATGGATGCATCCTTATTATCCGGTAGCCTGTATACCAGTTCCCTTAGCATGGCTGCCCATTCTATCGGTGTATGCCGGCGGTCAAAATCTGTATAGGGAATGGATTTCCCGATCGTAAATGTAAAGGTTTTGTTCTGGTGCTTATATGTCTCGTCAATGAGGTACAGCATTTCAAAGTTCCATTTGATGCGAAAAAACTTTCTTACTTTGGCCAGCCTGTAGAAAAAATGGCTGTTCCGGCCGCTCACGTGTATGGGTATGACATCACGCTGGTATTGTTTGGCCTTGATAACGAAATTTTTTTGCCAGACCAGGTCTTGTATCTTTCCTTTAAGTTTCCTGGAGACCATGCCCGAGGGGAAGGTAATGATCTGGATATCTGAACGATAAGCTTCATCAAGTCGTTTAACGCTCTCCCTTGACTGGCCACCGTGCTTATTGATAGGTATGAAGAATTCATCCATATTTCTTAGGTTCATCAGGATATCATTCACCAGGAAGACGACCCTGGGATAATGCTTCCGCATAATATAGATCAGCATATTCCCATCAAATCCACCCAGGGGATGGTTTCCTACAAAGAGAAATCGACCTTCCACGGGGAGATTCTCTTCTCCTATGATATTCATATTTACATTGAACTCTTTGTATGCAGCCTCCATGAAATCAAGTCCCATTTTATCCCCGTGCTTTTCAAGGAAATCATTCACAAAATCCTGGTGGAGTATTTTTTTCAGGTAGGCATATACAAATCCTGGGATCAGCCTGGCAATACGCGGGCTCTTCTGATGAAATATTTGTTTGAAGTCAACTTTGGGGGTTGACGGGACCTCTGAAGATTCAGTCATTTAGATCTTAATTTCCCGATTTAGAGTGTTTTTGCATTATGCAAAGTAAGAAAAAACTATAAAAATCATCAAGGATAGGACTCAAGATCCCGGGATCGCCTGTGTAAGCTAATGATTAACAGCATATTAATTCGATGTGTCACAAGTTTTTAACAAAGTGTCAAAAAATGGGGAAAAGTGGTGGAAAGTGGGAATTTTTTATATATTTTTACACCATATCCCGGGAAACCCAGGTATGATAACGTTTATAGGAGAACATATATGCAAAGTAGATAGCAAGGGAAGGATCATGCTTCCCTCGGCTTTCAAAAAACAGATGCCAGCAGGCACAGAGGAGAGGTTTGTGATCAAGCCCGATGTATATGAGACCTGCCTCATCATGTATCCCATAGAGGAATGGGAAAGGCTGAACAGGATCATCAGGCGCAATACCAATCCTTTCAAGAAGGAGCACGAACGTTTCCTCAGGCTGTTTAATGACGGAAAGGCTGAATTGGTACTTGATTCGAGCAGCCGTCTCCTGATACCGAAACGATTGCTTGATTACACTAAAGCGACCGAGGAAGTTTTGTTGGAAGGACGAGACGGAAAGATAGATGTCTGGTCACCGGAACTGTATGAAAAATTCAAGGAAGGCAAGTCCGAGCTGGAATCACTTACAGAAAAGATTCTGGGGGGAGAAATAAGATATCTTGACGAAGAGTAATGTATCATCGCCCTGTATTGCTGGAGGAGAGTCTGAATGGGTTGAACATTCAGCGGGGTGGGACCTACATTGATTTCACCTACGGGGGAGGCAGTCACTCCAAAGCCATCCTGGAACGACTGGGGGAAGGAAGGCTGATCGCATTCGACCAGGACCCGGATGCAGAAAAAAACATGCTAAGGGATGAACGACTGTTGTTTGTCAGGGGCAATTTCAGATATGTCAGGAATTATTTGAGGTATTATGGTATAAAATCAATTCACGGGGCACTCGCAGACCTGGGGGTGTCGTCACATCATTTTGATGAGGCGGAGAGAGGTTTTTCTTTCCGGTTTGATAGCAAAATAGACATGAGAATGAACCCGGAAGCGGCGAAATCTGCGATGGATATCCTGGATCAATACCCCGAAGAAGACCTGAAGACACTGTTTTCAAGGTATGGGGAATTGAAAAACTCAGGCAGGCTGGCAAGGGCTGTTTGCAGTACGAGGAGGAGGAATAAGATAATAACCACCGGCCAGTTCGTGGAGGCTATTCAGGATTGCATCCCGGTCCGCGGGCAGCAAAAATACCTGGCAAAGGTTTTCCAGGCTTTGCGGATAGAGGTAAACGATGAACTGGAATCATTGAAGCAGATGCTGGAACAAACCGTCTGCTTCATGAACAAGGGGGCCAGATTGGTGATCCTGAGCTACCATTCATTGGAGGACAGGCTGGTGAAGCATTTTTTCAGGACAGGGAATGTTGAAGGAACCATCGAGAAGGATTTCTACGGCAATGTAGTCAGTCCCCTGAGGCAGGTGAACAGGAACATCATTCAGCCTGGATTTGAGGAGACAGAGCAGAATCCAAGGGCCAGAAGTGCCAAATTAAGGATTGCAGAAAAACTGAGTGATTTATGACCAGACAAAAAGGAAATATTGAATTCGTCGACCAGAAAATCGAACAGAAGGAGATCAGGAAAGGTTCAGTATGGGATGTTTTCGATGGCAGTTTACTGACCAGGGATACCGTGGTGAGGCAGCTTCCATTTGTGTTGTTCATCACCTTTCTGATCATTTTATACATCGGCAACCGCTATCATGCTGAGAAGGTCATACGGGAAACAATGCAATTGCAGACCGAGCTCAGGGAATTGAGAGCCAGGGCCATCTCAACGGCTTCTGAACTGGAGTTTATCAGCCGGCAGTCAGAGGTGGCAAAGATGATAACCAAACGCTCGATGGGATTACATGAAGCGGTGGATCCACCGGTAAAGATCACCGTTAAAAAGGACAAGAATGGGAAAACCGTCCATTAAAAAAATAATCGTAGGCAGGGTGATCGCACTTTACCTGGGATTCTTCGTTCTGGCCCTGGCCATTCTGTTCAAGATATTGTATCTGCAGACCCTCAAGGGAGATGAGCTGCGGCAGAAGGCAGAGGATTTGATGTTGAAATACATCACCATCGAACCCAACCGTGGGGATATTTATGCCACCGGTGGCAAAAGATTGCTGGCTACCTCAGTTCCCTACTACGAGATCAGGATGGATCTCAATAGCAGTGCCATGAAAAATGAGGTATTCAGGCAGGGAATTGATTCCCTGAGCTACCGGTTGTCCAGGCTGTTCCATAACAAATCAAAGTCGGCCTGGAAACGGGACCTGACACGTGCCCGGAAGGAAGGAAAAAGATATTACCTGATCCGGCGCCAGGTCAGCTATCAGCAGCTGCAGGAAATGAAAACCTTCCCGATATTCCGCATGGGAAGATATAAAGGCGGATTTATCACCATACAAAGCAACCGGAGGGTCCTGCCGCATCAATTACTGGCTGCCCGCACCATCGGATATCTGAGCAAGAGTGAATCCGGGAATATCGTGGGAATTGAAGGAGCTTATGATCATTTCCTGGCCGGGGTGAAAGGCATCCGGCTAATGCAGAAAACAGCCGGCAATATCTGGATCCCTGTCAATGACGCCATTGAAGTCGACCCTGAAAACGGATACGACGTGGTTACGACCATTGATGTTGATATCCAGGATGTTGCCGAGAATGCCCTGCTGAAACAGTTATCCATACATGAGGCACATCATGGCTGTGCCATTCTGATGGAAGTGGAAACAGGTGATATCAGGGCCATAGCCAACCTGGCCAGGAACAGTAAGGGCAATTATGCTGAGTCCTATAATTATGCCATCGCCGAAAGTACCGAACCCGGCTCGACTTTTAAGCTGGCTTCCCTGATGGTAGCGCTCGAAGACGGATGTATTGAGCTTGATGATACCATCAATACGGGGAAGGGTGCTGTCAGGTACTATGATCAGGTGATCAGGGACACCAAGAGAGGCGGTTACGGGATCATCACTGTCAAAGAGGCCTTCGAGGTTTCATCAAATGTAGCCATTTCAAGGATTATCCATGATAATTACAAGGGAAAGGAAGAGGCTTTTGTTGAAAGGCTGTACCGCATGCATTTGAATGAGCCTCTTGGCATTGAGATCCGGGGTGAGGGCGAACCGCTGATCAGATATCCCGGCGATGATTACTGGTCGGGAATTTCCCTTCCCATGATGTCTCATGGTTATGAGGTAAGGATGACCCCCCTGCAAATTCTCACTTTTTATAATGCTGTTGCGAATAACGGGAAAATGGTAAAACCAAGGATTGTAGAGAGTGTGCTTTACTATGGCAAGACCGTTAAAAAATTCAATACCAGTGTAATTGACCACTCCATTTGCTCGAATAAAACCCTGGAAAAGGTAAAGATCATGCTGGAAGGAGTCGTGGAGAACGGGACAGCCAAAAACCTGAGCAATGAGAACTTCAGGATTGCAGGGAAGACAGGTACCGTCCAGATCGCCAATGCGAAATATGGATACAGAGTGGATTCCAGGGTGAGTTACCAGGCATCATTTGTCGGCTACTTTCCGGCAGAGAAACCTAAATATTCATGCATCGTCGTCGTAAACTCACCTAGCCGTGAGGTTTATTACGGCAACCTCGTGGCAGGACCTGTTTTCCAGGAGATCTCCAGGAAGGTATATGCAACCAGTCTGGATATGCAGCAGGAACTGGTCACTGAGGATGGATATCTGGCCGAGATCCCATATTCCAAGAATGGTCACCGGGCCGACCTTGAGAAAGTCCTGAAGGATCTTGATATACCCCTGTCGGGGCAGCAGGGGACCGAGTGGGTACGAACCACCAAAAGGGATGAATTTATCCAGACGGATCCACTTGCCATCAGGGAGAACCTCGTGCCCAATGTGAGGGAAATGGGGGTCAAGGATGCGGTTTTTTTATTGGAAAACGCGGGACTCAAAGTGATCATTCATGGCCGTGGGAAAATATTGGAGCAGTCCATTCCCCCCGGCAGCAGGATAGTGAAGGGACAAAAGATAGTTTTAACCATGAGCTTTACCTAGGGATTGAAGCGATTAAATGACATATTGAACCAGGTTGAGGTACTGGACCTTAAAGGGCCGGAGAATCCACGCATAAAATCTGTATGTTTCGATTCGAGGAAGGTTGAAGAAGGAGCGGTATTTTATGCAATTCAGGGGACCCGGACGGATGGTCATGAATATATGGATCAGGCCATTAAGTCGGGAGCTGTGGCTGTGATTTGTGAAAAAATCCCTGCCCGGCCTGCCGGAGGTATCAGTTATATCCGGGTCAGGGATGCTGCCTGGGCCCTTGGATGGGGAGCCGCTGCATTTTATGGGAACCCATCAGAAAAGTTGATGGTGATCGGCATTACCGGGACCAATGGGAAAACTACCGTAGCCACCCTGCTCTATCATTTGTATACTGCTGCAGGCCAGCAGGCGGGCCTGATTTCAACTGTCAGGAACATGGTGGGGGACAAGCCCTTGCCGGCTACCCATACCACGCCGGATGCCCTGCAGATCAACCAGATGTTGTCTTCCATGGCCGGGGCAGGATGTACTTATTGTTTTATGGAAGTCAGCTCCCATGCCATTCACCAGAAAAGAACGGCAGGGATAAGGTCTGGAGGCGGCGTATTCACAAATATCACCCATGAACACCTGGATTATCATAAAACATTCAGGGAATATATAAATGTTAAAAAGGCATTTTTCGACCACTTGCCGGCGTCCGCCTTTGCCCTGGTGAACAGGGATGATAAGAACGGTAAGATCATGGTGCAGAATTGCCCGGCAATAAAAAGTACCTATGGCTTGCAGGGGATAGCCGATGTGAAGGGAAAAATCCTTGAGAGCCACCTGGATGGGATGCACCTTATCCTTGACGGATTCGATTTCTGGAGCAGGCTCGTGGGGAAATTTAATGCCTACAACCTGCTGGCAGTATATGGATGCGCCATGATGTGCGGCATGGAAAAAGAACAGATCCTGACCCTGCTGAGTGAACAGATGCCGGTGGAAGGACGTTTCGAAACCCTGCGTTCAGAAAAGGGGATCACAGGCATTGTAGACTATGCACATACGCCGGATGCCCTGAAGAATGTCCTGACAGCCATCGAGAACCTGCGCAATGGCAACACCCGGATCATAACGGTGGTAGGGGCCGGCGGCAACCGGGATGCTGGAAAACGGCCTGTCATGGGACGGGTGGCTGCAGACCTCAGCCAGCAAGTGATACTGACAAGTGATAATCCAAGGTATGAAAAGCCCGAGGAAATCATTGAAGAAATGATAGCCGGCGTACCTGAGGATAAGCGAAATGATGTACTGGCCATCCCTGACCGCAGAGAAGCGATCAAAACTGCCGTTATGCTGGCCAGGGAAGGAGATATCGTGCTGGTGGCCGGGAAAGGCCATGAAACATATCAGGAAATTGAAGGAAAAAAGTACCCCTTTGATGACCGGGAAATATTACAGGGTCTCCTGATCCATAAATAATGCATTATGCTGATCTATCTGTTTGAATATTTGGATGAAATCGGATTCCCGGGAGCCGGTGTTTTCCAGTACATCTCTTTTCGTTCGGCCAGTGCAGTGATCACCTCGCTGATCATATCCATGTTATTTGGTAAACGGATCATCAATATGCTGCGGAGGAAACAGATCGGGGAATCAATTCGTGACCTGGGACTCGAAGGACAGGCCAGTAAGCAGGGTACGCCGACCATGGGTGGGATCATTATCCTGGCTTCCATCCTTATTCCAACCCTGATGTTCGCGGACCTGGGAAACACTTATGTGCTGCTGATGATCCTGACAACCGTCTGGCTGGGACTGGTCGGATTTGTGGATGATTATATAAAGGTATTCAGGAAAAATAAAAAGGGACTGACAGGCAAGTTCAAGATCATGGGACAGATACTGCTGGGGATCTTTGTGGGACTTACCCTGCATCTGGACAATGATGTGATCGTCAGGGAAAAAGTATTGCTGGAAAACGGGGAACCCAGCATGGAGATTGTACAGGAACAGCCCGAGGAAGAACCGGTCAGCCACTTTGTGACCAGGGATGTGAAGTCCACCAAAACCACCATACCCTTTGTGAAAAACAATGAATTTGAGTATGCCTATATCATAGGATTCATGGGGGAAAGGGCCGAAAAGTGGGCATGGCTTGTGTTGATCCTTGCCGTAATCATCATCATTACTGCCGTATCGAACGGGGCCAATATGACCGATGGACTGGATGGATTGGCAACAGGGACCTCTGCCATTATGGGGACTACCCTTGGTGTCCTTGCATACCTTTCAGGAAATATCCTGTATGCAGATTACCTGAACATCATGTATATCCCCTACACGGGGGAGCTGGTAATCTATATGAGCGCCTTCATAGGAGCCATGGTGGGATTCCTCTGGTACAATTCCTATCCGGCCCAGGTGTTTATGGGCGATACGGGGAGCCTTTCGATTGGAGGGATCATCGCCGTTTTTGCCATTCTCATCAGGAAGGAATTGCTGATTCCCATTCTTTGCGGGATATTCCTGATGGAAAGCCTGTCGGTATTGATGCAGGTGAGTTATTTCAAGTATACAAGGAAGCGGTTTGGTGAGGGCAGGAGGATCTACAGGATGGCCCCCCTGCATCACCATTATCAGTTGAAGGGCTATTCCGAACCTAAAATCGTGACAAGGTTCTGGATTGTAGGTATCCTGCTCGCAGTGATCACAATAGTAACATTGAAAATAAGATAAAACAATTATTATTTCAAGCTTATGATGAATAGAATTATTGTTTTGGGTGGCGGTGAAAGCGGTACTGGTTCCGCCATTCTTGCCAGGAAGCAGGGATTTGATGTATTCCTTTCTGATAACGGGACCATCAAGGCCAAGTACAAGGAGATGCTGTACAATTATGACATCTCCTGGGAAGAGAACAAGCATACCGAGAGACTGATCCTGGAAACCGAAGAGGTGATTAAGAGTCCGGGTATTCCTGAACGCTCCCAGATCATCCAGGCCATTCGCAAAAAGGAAATCAGGATCATTTCTGAAATCGAATTTGCATCTCGCTTTACCAGGGCGAAAAAAATCTGTGTGACAGGCAGCAACGGGAAAACAACGACCACATCCCTGATCCATCATATGATGAAGAAGGCGGGACTGAACGCGGGACTGGCAGGTAATATCGGGAGAAGCTTTGCCCTGCAGGTTGCTGAAGAGAACTATGATTATTATGTTCTGGAACTCAGTAGCTTCCAGCTGGAAGGCATGTATGATTTCAAAGCGGATATCGCCATTTTGCTGAACATAACACCCGATCATCTCGACTGGTATGATTTTAACATGCAGCATTATGTTGATGCAAAATTCAGGATCACACAAAACCTGTCTGAAGATGAATTCTTTGTTTTTTGCTCGGACGATGAGATAACTGTCAAAGAGCTGGAAAGGATCGTTGTCAAAGCCAAGGAGTTGCCTTTTGCCCTGAAGAAAAAGGATAAGGACGTGGCCTATATCGACGACGAGGACAGCCTGAGGATTGAATATGCGAACAAGGACTTCAGCATGTCGGTCCAGGACCTTGCCCTCAAGGGTAAACATAATCAATACAACAGCATGGCGGCCGGCATTACAGGAAGCGTGCTGAAGATCCGCAATGAACTGATCAGGGAAAGCCTGATGGATTTTCAGGGGGTGGAGCACAGGCTCGAGAAGGTACTGACCGTTCATGGGATACAGTTTGTCAACGACAGCAAGGCCACCAATGTCAATTCTACCTGGTATGCGCTTGAAAGCCTTACGAGCAAGGCTGTCTGGATAGCCGGGGGGATAGACAAAGGCAATAACTATGAGGATATCATCGACCTTGTCGGGGAGAAGGTAAAGGCCCTGATATGCCTGGGCAAGGATAATGGAAAACTGCACAAGGCCTTCGGTCAGCATATTGAGACAGTCATTGATGTTTCCAGCATGGAGGAGGCTGTGCAGAAGGCTTACTACCTGGCCGGGAAAGGTGAAACTGTTTTGCTTTCACCGGCCTGTGCCAGTTTTGACCTGTTTGAGAATTACGAAGAGAGGGGCTGGAAGTTTAAAGAAGCAGTCAGGAAATTATAATATAATATCGTGTTTGCCATCCGGAAATATATTGGCGGTGACAGGATCATCTGGGCAGTGATTATCGTGCTTTCATTGTATTCACTGCTGTCGGTCTACAGCACTTCCGGTATCCTGGTATTCAGGAATCCCGGCAGTAGTCCGACGTATTATGTATTCCGTCATGGCATCCTGCTGATGGCAGGCCTGTTCATGGTCTACCTCACACACCTGGTCCCGTACCGGTATTTTTCCAGGTTATCTCAATTACTGATGATCATTGTTATACCCCTGCTCATTGTCACCCTTTTTTTCGGGGAGGATGTAAACCAGGCCACCAGAAGGCTGCAGGTTCCTCTGCTGGGATTCACCTTCCAGACATCCGACCTTGCAAAACTGGCACTGATCGTGTATGTGGCCAGGTTGCTTTCACATAAACAGAACGATATCAAGGATCTCAAAAAAGCTTTCCTGCCCATTATGGTTCCAGTGGGGATCATCTGTGTACTGATCATGCCGGAAGATCTGTCAACGGCCCTGATACTGATGGCCACTTGTGTCATACTAATGTACATCGGGCGGATTAAAATGAGCTATCTGCTATTGCTTTGTGTGGCGGGGATCTTTGTCATCAGCTTATATGCTGGCATCAGCTTGCTGACCCAGAAGGAGAACAGGGCTCCTACCTGGTGGAGCCGTGTGGAAAGCCATTTCGACAAAGAGACAGAGAGCTACCAGGTAGAACAGGCTAAGATTGCCGTTGCAAGCGGTGGTATTCTCGGAAAATTCCCGGGCAACAGCACACAGCGGAATTTTCTTCCCCATTCTTACTCGGATTATATTTATGCAGTGATCATAGAAGAGTATGGTTTGCTCCTCGGGGGCATACCCATCCTCCTGATGTACCTGATCTTACTATACAGGGCAGGTGTGCTGGTCAGGAAGAGCACCCGGACATTTCCGGCTTTTCTGGCAGTGGGACTCACCCTGGGGCTTGTACTCCAGGCTATGGTACATATGGCGGTGGCAGTGAACCTGTTACCGGTAACAGGTCAACCCCTGCCACTGGTGAGCATGGGAGGGACATCCCGGATCATAACCTGTATATCCCTGGGGATTATATTAAGTGTGAGTAAAGGTATTATTGAACAGCAACGTCTCGAAAGTGAAGCAGCAACAACATAAAAAGATCATCATCAGTGGTGGTGGTACCGGGGGACATGTCTTCCCGGCCATCGCCATTGCGGATGCCCTGCTCTGTGAGCTGGAGGATCCCCGGATCCTTTTTGTTGGAGCCAGAGGCAAGATGGAAATGGAAAAGGTCCCCCAGGCAGGATATGAAATCATAGGTTTACCGATGGAAGGTTTCAGAAGGAAACTCAGCCTGCACAATATCAGGGTGGTGGCCAAACTGATTGTCAGCCTCCGTAAGTCCGGGAAATTGATACGGGAGTTTAAGCCGGATGCAGTTGTTGGTGTGGGTGGTTATGCCAGTGGACCAATACTGAGAAAAGCGGCGGGTATGGGCATTCCGACCCTATTACAGGAGCAGAATTCCTTTGCCGGGGTAACCAACCGCTTGCTGGCAAAAAAGGCCCGGAAGATATGTGTGGCATATGAAGGCATGGAAAAATATTTCCCGGTAAAAAAGATAATTCTGACAGGCAACCCGGTCCGGCGCGAGATCAGAGATCTTGGCCAGGCAGGTGACAATTCGTCGGCAAGAAAGGCTTTCGGGCTGGACAGCCGGTCTAAGGTTTTACTGGTACTTGGAGGCAGCCTCGGTGCGAGAACCATCAATGAAGCCCTGAAGCATGGACTGGATATGATCCTTCAGCAGCCCGATATCAGCCTGATCTGGCAATGCGGAAAGTTCTACTATGATGAGGCCAGGGAATTTATTGCCAATCGATCCGGCGAGAGGATAATTCTCCGGGATTTTATCAGCCGCATGGACCTTGCCTACCTGGTGGCTGATGTAATCATTGCCCGGGCCGGTGCGATCACCATTTCAGAATTATGTCATGCAGCCAAACCTACCATCCTGGTCCCCTCGCCGAATGTGGCAGAGGATCACCAGACCAAAAATGCACAACATCTTGT
>JAZGGT010000222.1:0-4767 GCA_036480555.1 Bacteroidales bacterium
ATGCCTTCTGATTCAGCTCTTCCACGTGTATCCTGTACGACAACTGCATACCCGCGGCTGGCAAAAAAATGTGCATCACGGTTGCCTTCTCCTCCATTCCCATAGGGAGATCTTGCAAGCAATACAGGGAATGTTCCAACAGCATCCGGACGATAGATATTGGTGGAAATCCTTACTCCATCGCGCATGGTCACCTTGACATCCAGCTCTTCCATGACCTGGTAGCTGGCTTGCGATACATTTTGTGCCGGGAGATGAATCGTGGTCAAAAAGGCTATTGTCATTAGTAAGAAAATGGGAATGGTTCTCTTAAGCATTAATGGGGAATTTTTAAATGGTCTCTTTTTTCATTTTCTCGAGGAACTCAGGGTCAAAATCTCCCCCGATGCCGGGTACCTGGGGCAGCTCCCATTTACCTTTTCCTTTATATTGTATCCCCCCCGTAACAGGATCTTCAGCATGAGACAGGGAAGCGTCAATGTCAAACCATACGACATTGTTTTTGGCAGCTACAAAATGAGTCAGGGCCGTTAGCGCATACCTGGTCTCCGACATGCAGCCAACCTGGGTTTTGATCCCTGCCCCTTCCGCAATGGCATTTATTTTAATGGCATTATGGATACCGCCCGACTTGGCAAATTTGATATTGAAATAATCACAGGCACCCATGCTGGCCAGCCGGAATGCATCCCGGTGATCGAATACTGATTCATCAGCCATAATGGGAATGGGGCTGTTATCCCTAACCCTTCTCAGACCTGTATTATCCCATTTAGGAATGGGTTCCTCACAATGATCAATGTCGAATTGTTCCAGTGCCTTCAGTACTTTGATGGCTGTGACAACATCCCAACCCTGGTTAGCATCAATGCGAAGTGGGATCTCATCTCCAATGGCTTCCCGGATAAGGCGAATTCTTTTTATATCTTCTTCCACAGTGGTGCCCAATTTTACTTTGATGGTAGGGAATCCTTCATTCTTATACTCGAGTGCCTGCTCAGCCATTCTTTCAGGAGTTCCCAGGTAAACGGTCATATCCGTATATATCTCCCTGGTATTCCCGCCTCCCAGTAACTGGTACAGAGGAAGCCCTGCTTGCTTGGCGAGCAGGTCATATAGGGCCATATCGAAAGCGCTCTTGATGGTGTAGTTCCCATCTACTATTCGGTCCATATCCTTAATCCTGTCCTCAATGGCCAGGGGATCTTTCCCTTTTATCCCGGCTGCGAGTAACTTCGCTATTTCAATCTCGGCCGATTGTGTTTCTCCTACGATATTAATTTCCGGACTTGCTTCTCCGGTTCCGACCAAACCGTTATCAGAGTATATTTTGATGGCGACATTCTCCGCAAGATAATGTGTCCCCAATGATATGGAAATGGGCTCCTTCAAAGCAATATTCAATGCTATTACTTCTACTTTTTCAATTTTCAGATTTTCCATTTTGATATATTTTAAACTCGATTAATCGCGGACTTATAATATTGCCTGCAATAATATGCCAACCAGGTAGCCGATGTAATTTCCAATCACATATCCCCAGATACCTAACATTAACGACGGGAAAATGAGATTTTGCCATTTTTTGGATATGGCTGCAGCAACCCCGCTCATTGGGCCTCCTGAGGTTACAATGGCGGCCAGGACCAGTTCTTCCAGTTCATACTTAAAAAGTTTGCCCAATCCAAAAGTAAATAGGAAATTAATAAAAAGTATAATGGCACAAAATAGGATCATGACAGGTGCTTCGAGGATCACTTTTGCGAAGCTTGCCGGGAGGCCGATCATGACAAAAAATATGAATATGAAAAAGGTGCCTAATTCTTCATTGCCCACCAGTTTTTTTGCAGTTTTGGAGAAGACGATAGGGAAAAGAACAGATAATGTTGTCAGGACCAGGTATTGCTGTCCCAGTACCATCTTAATAACAACAGGCATCTCCGGTCCGTTGAAAAACCTGCTTATTTTAACAGAGATCATGGCAATGGCAAAGGCGATGGCCAGTGATTTTCCAATATCCACCAGCCCGATGGGTTTGGGCTTCCAGTAATCCCCCTGTGCAGTGGAATTGTTTGTCCCGGCTACTTGAATAGATTTTTCAGATATGGGAAAGAAACGCCTCACAAGGTACATGCCTGGCATGGTGATCAGGAAGAGGAAATATATTATCATGACCCCCGAGTCAGCCACCAGTGTGGCATTCATGAGGTCCTTTGGAGGATTGAACATGGCAACAACGGATACAAAATTGACCGAGCCTCCAATATAACTGGCGGTCATTGCGGGACCGATTAGTTCCAGGTCATCGATTAAGGTGTACAGCAATGCCACGGCCAGGAAACTACCAAAGACAGTCCCCAGTGCACTGATATGAAAGGCTCCTGCAAATCGCCCCGTCTCCTTGAAAATCACCCGGAAATCTGTTTTTATAAGTAGCAGGGGAATCACCAGTGGAACTATATATTCCCAGACAATGTCATAGGAGGGTGATTCGAAAGGCATTAATCCTATATTGGATACCAGCATGCCCGCACAGAGAGCCGTTGCGGCACCGGTAAATTGCCTTATAATCTTGAATTTCTGTTCCAGGAAGAGGCTCAGTGCCGCCATCCCGACGAGGAATGTCCAGATTACCCAGTGATCGTCTGGTGAAATTAAACTATTCATCAACAATTATATAACCTTGGGGGTATTCCCCGAAGAACTCATTGTTAAATTCGATATCTGCCGTGATAATATACGTTCCCGGCCGGCAATCTGCCTTAACCTTAACTTCGACAGGAATTTCCCCATTTTCTCCCGGCCCTAAATCATAGTTCAATTCTTTTTCAGGGAAGATAATATCATCATGGCTTTTCAGCCAGGCCTTGCCTGAGACTTGGTGGTTGGCAGTATTTTTAATGCGCAGTACAACCTGTTTTCTCTCGCCGGGGATCATGGTTTTTTTCACCGGGTAGAAAGTGGTCCAGTATGGGTTGAATCCAGTTTCAGCATGCCCGGGTGGGAGAAGGGCTGTAATGACATCTGTTGTGCCCATGGCCCATTCAATGAATTCCTCGCGGGTATCGGAATGGGTGGCAAAGCCATTGCTGTGGGCCGGAACACATATATATGGATCAGCAGCATAAAAAGACCGGGCTGTTTTGATCAATCCTGTCCAGGTTGAAATACCGTTGTAACAATGGATGGAGGAACGCATATATCCCTCCCTGTTGCTTGAACTGCCGTCGGCTGTGAAATAGAACTTAATATTGTCAATCCTGGCCGCCAATCCCATTTGTTCTTCCATATGCACAGGGTTATGAAACACCTGGAAGGAGTAACCTCCCCATTCAAATATTTCTCCTTCGGATAAAATACGATCTGCAGTGAATTTTGTGTCTGTCCAGCAGGTGGTAATAAAGTTTTCAGGATGTTCTACATGCTCTCTCAGCCCTTCCCAAACCCATATTTCTGCTCCTTCTGATGCTGCCAGGGCAGGGATGCCATCAATATGGTCATAATGCCAATGGCTGGGAATGATAACGTCTATTTTTTTGATCCCGAATTTCTGTTTTGCTTCAGCCAATCTTTCAGCTGTAAAATTCCCACCACAATCAAACAGGAGGACTTCACCTGATTCCGACATAATCAGCTGAGATGTTGAGCCACAGTCCTGGATGACATGCTCGGATACCTGGACAAAACCAGACCAGTTCCAGCGGCCAGCCCTTTGAATATTGAACCTGTCCTGAAATGCACGGATTCGTGATCTGAGCCTGTGGAGATCTGCCCGGGGTTCTGTGATCTGGGGACCGTGGGATGGGAGTAATAGCTCCGGATCCAACAGGCTGATCTTGTCTATGGAGGTAACTGAAGAATCAATACCCGGATTCTGTAAATAGATCCATTGCATGCTGTAAAGGTTGTGGATATAACCTCCTTCGATCACAAGGTCCCCACTGAAACAGATCAGCATGCCATCGACTTCAACCAGGTATGAAACACTGCCTTTGGTATGTCCTGGAGTATCAATTACCCGGATGGTATACTCATTCCATTTGATTTCGTCCCCCTCTGCAAGTGCCCGGTCTACTCCAGGTTTCTGAAAAGGTTCCATCCGCCTTCCAAAATCGGATAATTCATCACTTAACAGGTACCTGTCGGAGATGTTAATGGGTAACCCTATGACAGATGGTTGAAGATAATCTGCATCCGATTTGCCAATCGCTATTTTTGTACCGGCATTTTTCAGGCCTGCACTTCCCAGGCACTGGTCCCTGTGATAATGTGTTTGAAATATCCAGTCGATTTGTTCCACTCCCACGCTTTTAAGTGCCCCGGCCAACCTGTCAGAGCCTGCATCAATGAGAATGCCTGAATTCCCTGATCTCAGTAAATAGACATTGCATGCATCCTGCAATCTGTAAATCTTTGGCTGGATTAATTCAAAACCTGGATTGTTTGCAGCATATGAATAGACAAATAAGAACAACAGGGTTAGGAGTGCAAATGGTTTTTTCATCACTCGCTGTCAATAATAACTCTATGTTCAGGTCCGGAGACATCGGCGAGGTTTACAGCCCGGAAGGCCAGCTCATATTTTTTCTTTTTCAGATCGATGCTGAAATTTTCACCCGTTGTGGACCAGTCCCCCGAAGACTCCCTCACCTGGTATTCTTTCAGGTTTGGTGTATCAGATACCAGCTGGATGCTTGCTTTATCCCCATCCATGCTTACCTCTGAGGTGATGGTGTTGGGGGTCCACTCAATCTGGTCCCGTTCGGT
>JAZGGT010000223.1:0-4723 GCA_036480555.1 Bacteroidales bacterium
ACCGACAGTACAAACAATGCGGATATGAAGGAGGAAACCATACTCCCTTTATTGCTCGCTGGCCAGGTGTGATCAAACCGAATTCCATCACCACTCAGCCGGGGCATGTGGTCGACATCTCACCCACCCTGCT
This sequence comes from Bacteroidales bacterium, assembly GCA_036480555.1. Taxonomy (GTDB): domain Bacteria; phylum Bacteroidota; class Bacteroidia; order Bacteroidales; family SM23-62; genus SM23-62. Next base: position 134 of record JAZGGT010000223.1, read on the forward strand.
GGATCTGTTGAACATTTCTTACCCGGATTCCATCCATGGTTATCCAACCCTGCCACTCCATGGCAAATCACTGTTGCCTGTTTTTGAGGGAAAGGAGAGGGAAGATCCGGAATACTTTGTGTCGGGACTTGACAGATTCAGAATGTTCAGGGAGGGAGCATACAAGATCGTGAGAATGAACGATGGGGACTGGGAATTATATGATATCATCAAAGACCCGACTGAACTGGAAAACCTGGCCGGTTCATTTACGGAAAAGGTGAAAGAACTATCAGGTCACTATGATCGGATCAGTAAGCAATGGGAGCAGGTTCCCGATGTACCATAATGCGGATTAATTATGATAACTCCCTTTAACAGGTATTCAAGACATACCTATTCTTACATGACCCTTCACAAAGCTGTTGGGTGGATAGGGCTCCTGCTACCATTCGTCCTTATGCTTGGTGGTTATTTCATATTTAAGGGAAAATTTGTCGAAAGTTCCATCAGCTACTATTACCATACCGGTATGAGGGATGTGTTTGTGGGAGCCCTCTGTGCTGTAGCTTTATTCCTGTTTTTTACAGTGGATACGACAAATGGGATGACTGGGCAGGAAACCTGGGTGGATTATTTGCGCTCGGGGTAGCCTGATTCCCAACTACAAAAACAGGTCCGGGAGATTGGGCAGGCCAGGTTCACCTTATTTGCGCTCTTCTATTCTTCATAATCTTGGCCTCATTTTCACTTTTCCTCTTCACCAAAACTGTGAAGGGAAAAAGGCCGAGAGGACGTAAGAAAAAAAGGAATCTTATCTATATAATTTGCGGAATTATAATGCTTGCCTGCCTGATTATCATTTTGGTATATAAGATCTTACAGAAAGAGAATACCCATGAAACTTCCATTGTATACTGGGGAGAAACCATTGCCCTGGTGGCTTTTGGAGTTTCATGGCTGACCAAGGGAGAAACCATTTATCCGGATAAGCGATGAAATTCTATACCCTTTTTAATTCCATTCCGGTTTGAGTATGTAGACTCTTATTCAATAATTTGCCGGAAAATATACTTCCTGTCAATATTATTGTGGATTTTCTTATCCAGTGTCCATAAGGTATGATTACCGTCTATCACAGATTTAATAATAATAGCATCCATTAGACCTATACCTGACTGGAGGAAATTATTATCATTAGCGAATTCAGCAGCCTTGAGCATTGAATTTTTGCCAAATTCCACCCTGGGTAAAATTCGCCAATAGGATAAAATCATTTCTTTATCCTTGTTCTGCCTCACGCCAAACAATAACTCAGAGAATACCGGTTCAATTGAAATAACCTGCCGTTGCTTGAGCAGATCCTCAATTATTTCAGTATACATATTAATTTGCCGAAAGAATTCTATCCAGACTGATGTATCGATAAAAATCATATTCTATTATTCAATTTCCGAATACCTTCAGCTGTGAATCCATCCTTGAAGCGAACAGGTTTTTTTGATAATTCATTGTTTAACTTTTCAATACGCTTGGCATATAACCAATCATTAAGCGCCTTGATCAAACTGTCTGTAATATTCTTTCCTTCAGTATAAAGCTGTACATCTTTGATAATATCATCTGGTATAATGGCAGTTACCTTCATGAATATACGATTTATTAATACGATATAAATATACGATATACAAATCATATGTGCAATATTGTTACATTAACGAAGAATATATCAGCCTACTCATACCTCAAACTATCAGCCGGCTGCAGGCTGGAGGCACGATAAGTATGGTAGAGCATGGAGAGGACGGTAATGATAATAGTGAGGAACAGGGCAACAAAGTAAGGAGCCACTGAGAAGGATACCTTATAGGGAAATGATTTCAGCCAGCTGTTCACCACAAAATATCCCACCGGCCAGGCGATCGCGTTGGCAATCAGTATCAGGACCAGGAATTCTTTGATAAACAGGAAAGAGATCCTGGGAAAGCCGGCACCCATGGCTTTGCGAACACCAACTTCATGCGTGCGTCTGGAGGTAGTAAAGGCAATGAGTCCATATACACCCAGGCAGGCGATAACAATGGCAATGATGGCCAGGGCCATGATCACTTTGGTCATTTTCTGCTCCTCTTGGTACATGCGGGCATGGACATCATAGACAAATTGGTAATCCCAGGGAAGCTCGGGGAAAATTTCAATAAATTTTTCCTTTATGAATTCCAGGCTGCCTTTCAGGTCCATGGTATTCACTCTGACTGATATACTCCAGCCTACATGGCTTTCATCATACAGGCGGATCATCAGGGGCATGATAGTATTATGAACGGAAAGGAAATGATAATCTTCAACCACGCCAACGATCTTAATTTCTCCTGCATCCCTCACCCGGTAATCAAGTCTATAACGGATATTTTTCCCGACCGGATCATCAAGATCCATCATCATAACAGCAGCCTTGTTCAGGATCACTTCTCTTCCTGCATCCAGGCTCCCAAACCTGTCCGGGGTAAATCCATCACCTTCCAGTAATCTCATTTCGTAAAGTTCCTGGAAGCGATGATCGGCATAGTTCACATTCATCCTTATGGTGTTACCCTCCCCGGCTCCTTCCCAGGAAATGGTGGTCCAGTTATCCGAACGGCAAACAGGATAATCATGCCGTGCGGCCTGAATCATCTCGGGATTTTCCAGGATCATTTCCCTGAATCTCTCAATTCTAACATCAGTCGTATCACCGAATGGGATCCGGATAACGCTGTGGGGATTATATCCCAGATCTTTGTTCACCATATAATCGGCCTGGCGAAGAACGCCTAATGTACCAATGATAAGCGCCGCGGATATCGTGAACTGTATCACCACAAGAACCTCCCTGAGTCCCGGTCCCCTACCCCGTTTAGCCAGCTGCATCCTCAATATCTGAACCGGCTGGTATCCGGATACCAATACAGCGGGGTACAGTCCGGACAGGGTTCCGATCACCAGCCCGGTAAGTAAAATGATGAAGAACAGGGAATAATTCTCCAGGTATTGGAAATTCAACTCCCTGCTTACAAGGCGGTTGAATACCGGGAGGAAGGACTCAAAAAGCACAAATCCAAGCAGGATGGAGATCAGGGTCATCACCAGGTACTCACTAACGAACTGGCTTAGTAATTGCTTTCTTGTCCCCCCACTGATCTTGCGGATCCCTACTTCCCTTATCCTGAGAGTTGAATAGGCAACAGAGAGGTTGGTGAAATTGACCCCAGCCATTAAGAGTATAAAAATGGCAATGGCGATCAGGACATACATATTTTTAATACTTCCTGTTACTGCATATTCCACAGCCAGGTCACTATAGAGATGGATTTTCTGAATATTGATGCAGGTCAGTTCATTCTGGCTGTCTTCACCCTGGTGCTTCTTCAGATAATACTGGATCTGTGGGAGAAAACTTTCGATATCATGCCCTTCTTCCATCAGGACATAGAGCCTGACCCAATTATTGCCCCAGGAGTTGAATGAATCCCCCATGGTAGAGATAGAAATAAGCGCATCAAACTGAATATGTGAATTACCGGGAGGATCCTTCGTGATCCCCGTGACCCTGAAATCCAAACCGCTGATCTTGTAGGTTTGCCCAATGGGATCCTCATCTCCAAACAGCCTTACAGCAGTTGTCTCTGTCAATACCATGGTCTGGGGTTCCCGTAATGCTTCACCCGGATTACCTTTAACAAGGGGGAATGAAAAAGCTTCCAGGAAGGTTTCTTCCACATAGACGGTATTCAGGCTAAAACCATTGCCTTCCAGATCGCGGATCTGCCTTTGTATCGGGACACACCGCATGGCTTTCAGCACTTCAGGGAAATCATCCTCAAGTGGCTGCCAGAGGGGTTCCGGACAGCCGTTCATTCGCTCTATCCTTCCTCCGCCAACCATAATCTGTTCCACCCGGTAAAGGTTTTCTGCCTGCTCATGGAATTTATCAAAACTGAATTCATACTGGATATAGAGGGCCAGCGAGATGAATACCGAGAGGGCAAATGCGAGTCCGAGGATATTTACCAGGGTAAAGGACCTGTATCTGGCCAGGTTCCTGAGTGCAGTCTTAAAAAAGCTTTTCCACATGATGTTAAATTTAGTCAATGCTTGCCAAACGACGTGCCACTTTTGATATCCATTGATATTCAGATAATTACAAACCTGATTTAAAAAATATTCTTTGCAAATGTTTCATTTTTAAACATAATTGTTTAATTTTTGAACGTTTATCTAACTCAAATCCTGATCATATGCAGGGAAAGATCCTCATAGTCGACGATGACAAGGAAGTACTGGAATCATTGGAACTGCTCCTGAAATATGAATTCGCGGAGGTGGCCACACTCTCCAACCCGGTTTTATTGCCGGGCCGGATAAAGAAGGGATCTTTCGATCTGATCTTGCTGGACATGAACTTTTCTGCCGGTGTCAACACGGGTAATGAAGGATTGTTCCTGCTTGGTGAGATCATGAAGGAGGACCCCGAAGCCATCGTGATCATGATCACTGCCTATGGCGACGCTGAACTGGCGGTAAGGGCCATCAAACAGGGGGCTACGGATTTTATCCAGAAACCCTGGAATG
>JAZGGT010000224.1:0-2470 GCA_036480555.1 Bacteroidales bacterium
CACTCAATCTGCATTCACCAACCAGCAGAATGTGGTTCAGAATGAAAAGCGTCAGATGGTTGATAACCGGCCATACGGACACAATTCTTATGTTATTGCCAAAAAACTCTATCCAGAAGGTCATCCCTACAACTGGCAGGTAATCGGGGAAATGGAAGATCTTTTTAATGCTACCGTTGAAGATGTAAAAGAGTTTCATTCCAAATTTTATGGCCCCAATAATGCAACCCTTGTGGTGGCCGGTGACTTTGATATGGCTGAGGCCCGGGAACTTGTTGCCAGGTACTTCGGAGATATTCCCGGAGGAAATCCCATTGAAGACCTGGAACCCATGCCCGTTACCCTGCAGGAGACGAGCAAGTTATACCACGAAGACAATTTTGCGAAAACTCCCCAGTTCACCATGGTATGGCCCACAGTTGAACAATATACCAAGGATGCATATGCCTTGGATTTCTTGTCAGAAATTCTTTCCAGTGGTAAAAAGGCACCCATGTACAGGGTCCTTGTCAAAGATAAAAAGCTTACTTCCAGGACATCAGCCTACAATCGCGCCCAGGAACTGGCCGGAACCTTTCGGGTCACCATCAATGCCAATGCAGGGACCAGCCTGGCAGACGTGGAAGACGCCATTTTCGAATCACTCCAACTGTTTGAAGAAGAAGGGATCAAAGAAAATGACCTGGAAAGGATCAAAGCAGGACTGGAAACCCAGTTTTATAACAGCATAAGTTCACTCTTCATGAAGGGATTCCAGATGGCCAGGTACAACGAGTATGCTGGCTCCCCCTCGTTTATTGAGCAGGATATTGACAATATACAGGCAGTAACCATTGCAGATATTCAACGTGTCTACGAAACCTATATCAAAGATAAGCCCTATGTGGCTACCAGTTTTGTGCCGAAAGGCTCCCTTGACCTGATTGCTGCTAATTCTGTGAAGGCTGATGTAAAAGAAGAGAGTATAATGGATGCCACTGAGGTAGCCCACGAGATACCAGATGTGGAAGAAGAAATTCAAAAAACGCCCTCCTCATTTGACCGCTCGGTGGTACCTGAAATGGGTCCTGACCCAGTGGTTGTTCCACCGGAGGTTTGGACAGGTGAATTAACCAACGGGATCCGGATATATGAGATTGCTTATGATGAGCTTCCCCTTGTGAATTATTCCCTGGTGATCAAAGGTGGGCATATGCTGGATAAACCAGAGCTTTCAGGTACTGCTTATATGGTGGCCGCCCTGATGACGGAAGGCACTGCCAATAAGACACCGGAAGAACTTGAGGAGGCCATTGAAATGCTGGGTGCCAATATCAGTGTCAGGGCCAGTCAGCAATCCATTTCCATTAACGTGAATACGCTGGCCCGGAATTTTCAAAGCACCCTTGCCCTTGTGGAAGAAATCCTTTTTGAACCCAGGTGGGATGAAGAGCAATTTGAACTTGCAAAAAGCCGGATTGTCAATACACACAAACGTAACAGGGCTAATCCATCCTATTTGGCCCGGAATGCATTCAATAACCTGCTTTTCGGAACGGAAAGCATCCTGGCCATTCCTGTCAACGGGACCGTAGAAACCATAGAAACCATATCTGTGGAGGACCTGAAGGATTATTATGCAGATTATTTCAGTCCCGCATTAGCCTCCTTTCATTTTGTAGGCAATATCCCACTCACTGAAGTGCAAAAAACCCTGGCCGGCATCGAAAGCAGATGGGAATCCAAAGAGGTAGTATTGCCGGAATTCCAAATTCCTTCAAATCCGGAAAAGCCCGAAATCTATTTTGTGGATGTTCCCGGGGCCAAACAATCGGTTATCCGGATCGGGAACCTGGCCCTCGCCAGGACACATCAGGATTATGATGGTGCTGAGGTGATGAACTACAAATTGGGAGGTTCATTCAGTGGATCTCTTAACCTGATCCTTCGTGAAGAAAAGGGATTTACCTATGGTGCGCGGTCAGGATTCAGCGGAAACAACCTGTACGGGACCTTCCAGGCCAGTTCAAGTGTCCGTTCCAATGCCACCCTTGAGTCCATGGAGATATTCATTGACGAGATGACCAAGTACCGTGATGGTATCAGTGACGAGGATCTGGCCTTTACCAAGAATGCCCTCCTTAAATCCAACGCACGCAAGTTCGAAACCCTCCGTGCCCTGCAGGGTATGCTAGAAACAATCAGCATGTATGATCTGCCCTTTGATTTTATTTCCAGGCAACAGGAAGTAACCAGTTCAATGACCCTGGAAAAGCACAGTAACCTTGCCCGTAAATATATTGATCCTGACAAAATGTACTATGTGGTGGTGGGTGATGCAGCTTCCCAGCTGGAACCACTCAACAGCCTGGGACTTGGAACTCCTAAACTTGTTAAATAACTGGTTTACCTGGACATGAATACCATCAGACAAAGCATATACCGTCTCATTTTTAAAACTGATACCCGGGCAGCGAGGGGATTTGACCTG
>JAZGGT010000225.1:0-7083 GCA_036480555.1 Bacteroidales bacterium
GCTCCAAACCGGGCCAGCAGGCAAAGTACTATATCCTTGGCACTCACTTTTTCCGGTATCTTCCCTTTGATGGTCAGCTTGACAGATTCAGGCACCTTGAACCAGATACTTCCCTTGCTCCAGGCAGCCGCAATGTCCTTATCCCCCATCCCCTGTCCAAATGCACCAACGGCCCCAAGTATGTTTGCATGGGAATCTGTAGAAACCGCAGTTGCACCTGGATAAACCAGTCCTTCCTCTATCAGAAGATGTGTCCCTATCCCCCGGTTAATATCGTAAACCTTGATCCCGTATTCCCGGGCAAACACCCTGCAAAACTGTTGGTTGGCAGTATACTTCTGATCTGAACCCGTTGGATTACAGTCAAATGTAAAGAAAGTCCTGTCCGGATCAGCTATCCCCAGTGCATTGTCCTGTATATTTTTTACCACATTGGCACCCCCGAAGTCACGTGCCACCCTGGCATCAATTTCCACATCAAGAATATCCCCGGGTTTTACTGTAACTGCCTTGCTATGAGTGGCAAGGATCTTTTCAATGATGGTCATACCCATAAATGATTTTTTTTGCTTTGTCAGACAAAATTACTGGTTTCCCCGGATAGTTATATAACATCCCTGGCATGATTGTCTGAAAATCGTATTTTTGTAACTCTTCAAACGGGCATGAAAAGAACCTCCAGGTCCAATATATGGAAACTCTATCTTATCAAGATCTCAAAGTGGTTCATGCTTTTCATGCCTTATATTGTCCCCTTCTACCATGACAATGGACTGGACATGCACCAGATCATGGTATTGCAGGCCATTTATTCTGTTTCCATTATAGCACTGGAAATACCGTCGGGATATTTTGCTGATGTGATCGGGAGGCGCAGGACACTCATCCTTGGTGTGATCCTGGGAACGATTGGAATGGGCCTTTACAGTATCTCATATGGTTTTATGGGCTTCCTCATTGCAGAATTGGTACTTGGATTCGGACAAAGTTTCATTTCAGGTGCTGATTCGGCCCTGCTCTACGATTCACTGCTGGATAATCAAAAGGAAGAGGACTATATCAAATATGAAGGCCGCATGGTATCCGTCGGCAATATTGCAGAAGCCGCTGCCGGTATTGCAGGTGGCTTACTGGCATTGATCAGCCTGCGTACCAATTATTATGTGCAGACAGGAGTGGCCCTTTTATCGGTACCGGCTGCCATATTGCTGATGGAGCCCGGCAAACATATACGCCTGGGTGTTTTCAAATTCCGGACAATCCTGAATGTTGTCACGGATTCGCTGTTTATCAACAAGGAACTACGGTCCAATATATTCTTATCGGCCATCATTGGGTCGGCCACATTGACCATGGCCTGGTTTGCCCAGCCATATTTCAAATTTGTAGAACTGCCACTTTCCTTATATGGTATCATGTGGACATTGTTGAATCTCACCGTGGGCATTGCAGCCATGCTTGCTTACAGGGTTGAACGAAGACTTGGTGCCAATCTTACCGTCCTGCTGATGGCCATCATGATCCCTGCAGCTTACCTGGCATTGGGACAACTCAGTTCCATCTGGGCCATCAGTATCCTGTTTTTTTTCTATATAGTCAGGGGAGTTGCCACGCCCGTACTGAAAGATTACATCCACAGGCTCACCTCTTCGGAGGTACGTGCTACCGTGCTTTCTGTGAGGAATTTCATCATCAGGATCTGTTTTGTACTGGTCGGACCTGCCATGGGTTACCTGACGGATCAAACCAGCCTGCAGACGGCCCTGACTTTTGGGGGGATTGTTTTTCTGGTATCAGGCCTGCTGTTTGCCTTTCTTTTCAGTAAACACAGGTCATATCTCCAAACTTAGTCCATCCCAGGCAAATGATACATTGCCGGGTAATTCGGACGAGGTCTCAGCATGGGAGCCCATCAAATGGGACACATGTGTAAGGTAAGCCTGTTCAGGATTCACCATTTTTATCACTTCAAGGGCTTCTGAAAGGCTGTAATGGGATATATGTTTACGCTTTCGCAGGGCACATATGGTAAAATACCGGGTCCCCTTTATCTTCTCCAGCTCCTCTGGGTCGATCAAATTCGCATCCGTAATGTAGGTAAAATCACCTATCCTGAAACCTAAAACAGGCAAGCGGTAATGATACGCACGCACAGGGATGATTGCCATTCCCCCGACAGTGAAAGGTTCATTCCCGATATGGTGAAAATTTACCTGTGGGATACCAGGGTATTTTCTCTCGGCAAATATATAGGGAAAGGTATGTTGAAGTGCACGCAGGACTCTATCCTCACAGTATACATCCATAGGCCGGTCCTGCAGGTAATTAAAGGCACGAATATCATCTAGTCCCGCAATATGATCCCGGTGTTCATGGGTAAATATCACCGCATCCAGCCTATCCACCCGGGCGGATAACATCTGCTGCCTGAAATCCGGTCCCGTATCAATGATGACAACCGTATCCTGGTGTTCTACAAGGACCGACGCCCTCAGCCTTTTATCCCTGGGATCATCCGACTGGCAGGTAGCACATTTACAGGCGATGACGGGAACGCCCTGTGATGTACCGGTGCCAAGAAAGGTGATCTTCACAGGATCGAAATTAATAATAATTTTAAAAATGTAAATTTACAGGGATTTAGATGATCTGATCATGGCTGGAACACTTTACCTTATTCCCGTCACCCTGGGTGATTCACCGGTTCATCATGTAATCCCGGCTTATGTACTGGAACTGCTTGACCGGCTGGATCATTTTATTGTGGAGGATCTACGCAGTACCAGGCGATACCTGAAAAAAGCCGGCGTGGCAAAGGCCATAGATGATCTTTCATTTAACCTGCTGAACGAGCATACAGAAGAGCAGGCCATGGAAGAATTGCTGGAGGTACTGACTGCCGGCAATGATGCGGGCTTGCTTTCCGAGGCAGGCGTCCCGGCTGTAGCAGATCCTGGATCGGGGCTGGTGGCGCTTGCACACCGCCACGGCATCAGGGTGATCCCGCTTGCCGGTCCCTCTTCCATCCTGATGGCATTGATGGCCTCCGGAATGAATGGACAGTCATTCCGCTTTCATGGTTACCTGCCGGTAAAGAACCCCCTGCGTGTGGGCAGCCTGCGGAAAATTGAGAAAATAGCCCTGGAAACTGGAGAGACCCAGATTTTTATGGAAACCCCCTACCGCAATATGAGCCTGCTCGAGGATATTGCAGGCACCTGCAGGGATAATACATTGCTGTGCATTGCGGCAGATATCAGCCTGGCCACTGAGACCATTAAAACAAAGACCGTCCGCGAATGGAAGAAAAAGTTTCCCGACATCCACAAACGGCCCGCAATATTTTTACTCTCCGGTTAGGGAAGGGAATCATTCCCGGTTCCTTACTCCTCGAGTTTAGTCTCCATTTCGAAAACAAGGGTCATATAGGGCGGGATCACAACACGTCCAAAATTATCATAACGACCCTCCGGACCATATCCAAGATAGTATGGAATGATAAAAGTCCCCTTTTCCGCGTCCCGCATTAATTTTATTCCTTCCCTCCATCCATCAATAAGATACGAACCTGGTACAGTAAATGAATATGCCTCTCCGTTTATATTGCTGTCAAATACCCTGCCATCCAGGAATTTACCGGTATACCACACAACCACAGTATCACCGTCAACGAACAATGCCTCATTGCCAGGTACTTCCCTGATATAATACATGCCGGAATCAGTTGAATCAACGTTTTCGAATGAACCCTCTTTCAGGTAGGCCCATATCTTTTCCTGTTCGTGTTTTTCCGGATCATCAAATGCCTCCAAAAGCTCAATGGTATAAATAAGCGTCGAATAGGGAGGAACGGCTCCCGATGAAGATCTTCCCATGCCAAGACTGGAGGGCAGGATGAACTTCGCCTTCCCGCCAACTTTCATAAGACCGATACCCTCATTCAGCCCCGGGAGATTAATGAATCCCAGTTGCAGCCTGGAGGGTCCGTAGAGAAAAGCTTCATCATATATATCATTCATCTCGGCTGTTTTCTCAAAACTGGTTGTAAATACGGTACCATCAAGCAATTCACCGATATAATGGATCTCGATCCAGGTCTCGAGATCAGGTGATATACCTGTTCCCTCTGTAATGGGAATATAATATAATCCGGAGGCTGTGGGTTCTACAGTTATGTTGTTAGTTTCCAGGTATTGTTGCAACAAGCTCATCTCCTGGTCCAACGCTTCCTGGGTATTATCCTTCTTGCAGCCGGCCAGCACGATCGCAGCCATGATGCCAAGAACTCCAAGTTTGAATACCACAATTTTTCTCATACAAATATCATTTTTCAGATCAGATGAAAATATCCCCGGTCCTTACGACGCCTTGTTAGTTTTCATGTAGAAAACAAGGGTCATATAGGGTGGGATAGCCACAGTGCCAGAATTGTTAATTAAACCATCCTGACCGTAGCCAAGCTGGTATGGTATGATCAACATCCCTTCTTCCTCATCCCGCATCAGCTTAAGGCCTTCGGTCCAGCCCTCGATAAAATATTCGCCAGGAAAAGTAAAATTCAATGCTTCTTCTCCTACGTTGCTATCAAATTCCCTTCCATCCAGGAACTGACCAGTATAGGTAATTAGCACATGATCACCATCATGGAACAATAATCCGGTTCCGGCTTTTTCCTGGATATAATATAGTCCGGATGCAGTGGAATCCACATTTTCAAATTCACTCTCTTTCAGGTATTCCCATATCTTTTCCTGTTCATGTTTTACCGGATCATCAAATGCTTCCAGCAGTTCTATGTTATAGATCAGTGTTGAATAGGCCGGTAAGTTACCCGATGCAGTTCCTCCCATGGCCAGGCTGGAAGGCAATATGAACTTTGCAATTTCGCCAACTTTCATCAACTTGATCCCTTCGTTCAGTCCTTTCAGGGGGATATTCCCAAGCTGTACCCTGAATGGACCGTAGAGAAATTCCTCGAAATAAATGTTGTGCAGATCAGCCGTACTCTCATCGCTGGTGGCGAATATTGTTCCATCTATCTGCATGCCGGTATACTCTATCTCAATCCATGTTCCATGAGTAGGCGACATACCGGTTCCCTCAACGATAGGAATATAATATAATCCCGAGGCAGTTGGTTCCTGTGTGATATTATTATCCGCCAGGTATTGTTCCAGTAACCTCATTTCTTGCGCGATCTGTTCCTGGCTGTCATCTTTCTTACATCCTCCAAGCATGATTGCAGTCATCATGCCGAACAATCCCAGTTTATAAATCATTCTCTTTCTCATACAATTATCATTTTTATATCAGACGATTAAAACATATATAGGGTTGCGTTCACAATAATTTAATCCGGACTTTTCACTTCTACCAGTTCAACCTGGTAAATGATGATGGAACGGGCAGGGATGCGGTACTCATCACCAAGTAATCCATAGGCCAGGTGCGGAGGGATTACAAAACGTGCCTTTTCACCTGCCCGCAGAAAGGCTACACCCTGTTCAAGTCCGGATATCTCCTGACTCTTGCCCAATCTGAAAATCTTATTCCCGTCTTCATCAGAGGTATAACAGAGCGTTCCATCGAGCAGGCTTAGTTCGTATTTGAGGTTGATAATATCACCCTGTTCAACTTTCTTACCCTGAGTCGGTTCATAAATCTCATAAAACAAGCCTGTTTCTGAAACCTCCATGTTCCAGCCGCGCCTTTTTGAATAACTTTCAATTAATTCAACATCTTTCTGTACCAGAAATTTATTTACACGAAGCAGCATCTCTTTCTCTTCCCCGGCCGTCATTTCCGGGGCCTTTTCGGAAGCTGCCTGTTTTCTGCAGGAAAGCAGAAGTATGACGGGAAGTATAATAAGTAATACCCGGAAGATATTATGGAATACGGTTGATTTCATCGCTGTACTGTCCGATAAGATTTTCGAATTTCTTGATGGTAACTACAAGATCCTCATAGGATTCGCCGCCGGCAGCATTTTTATGTCCACCCCCATTGAAAAATTGTGCGGCAAGATAATTGATGGGAAAATCTCCTTTCGACCGGAAAGAGATTTTAATATGATCTTCCCTCTCAATAAAAAGTGCAGATATGCGAATGTTTGATACCGAGAAGGGATAATTCACAAATCCTTCGGTATCACCCTTGGCATGGTTGAATCGATTGAGTTCATTGCGGGTCAGTGAGATATAGGCGGTCCTGTGTTCCGGTATGACAACCAGCTTCTGCTCAAGGCTGTAACCCAGAAGACGCATTCTGTCTTCTGAATAATTATCGTAAACCAGGCTGAATGTACGGTCCTTATCAATCCCACGAAGCAATAGTTCCTCAACAATCTCAAATGTGCGGGGCCGGGAACTGTTAAAGCTAAAACAACCGGTGTCAGTCATAATTCCAACATATAGGCATGTTGCTATCAGCGTGTCAACCAGTTCCACATCTCCCAGTCCCTCAATCAACTGATAAACCAACTCAGCAGTGGAACTTACTTCCTGGTCGGAGAAAATAAGATCTGCTGTACATTCCGGCTCAGGATGATGATCCACAAGGATCATGGTGACATCTAATCCTTCAAGAACCTGCTGCATCTCTCCCAACCTTCCTGGTTCATTAAAATCCAGGCAAAAGACCAGGTCTGCTTTTTGAAGTTCCTCCTTCACCTTAGTCCCCTGTTTTGAGAAAATGAGGATCTGATCAGCACCTTCCATCCAATCAAGAAAGTGAGGAAAATCATTGGGGACAGCCATGCTTACCTGGCATCCCTTTTTTATCAGGAACCAGTACAATCCTAGCATGGATCCTATGGCATCCCCATCAGGATTTATATGCGTAAGCAGTGTAACCCGAATAGGAGGTGCAAGGACCTTCTTTAATTTCCTGTATATTTCTTCCGGGAGAGCTGTCAAGTCCTGGTTATTATGGCTAAAAACGAATGGGCAAAGTTATGAATTATTAGTATATTCGCCCGATTCGAATAAAAAATTCCAGAATATGGCCGGAAATATCACCTTTACCATGATTAAACCCGAGGCTGTCGGTAAAAATTATGTTGGTCCCATTTTGAACATGATCAAC
>JAZGGT010000226.1:0-3728 GCA_036480555.1 Bacteroidales bacterium
GAAGGGACGAAACTGGAAGGATCGAGGTTCACCGCCAGGAACTCCTTCTGTGTATCCTTCAGCGCCAGATCAGGATCTGACAGTTGCAGGATCTTCTTGGGATATTTGGGTGAGAACCTTAGTCCCCTGCCACCTTCCATCAGGTATTTTCCAAGTCCATAGGCTATCACCGCAATGCCATCTTCCGCTTTTTCCGGTTCTATAGGATAAAAGTTTATGGATCTGGCAACCCCTGAAAGGGCAGGATAAAAAGCGTTTCCGCAAGGCGATCCACAGACCTCCTGCAGTATGATACCCATCTTTTCTTCATCGATCACATTGGAGGTGGCAGTCATATAAGATTTACTTCCCTTGAAATATACCGAAGCATATACACTCTTGATGGCTATGGTGAGCATTTCCAGTGTATGATCCTTGTCATCCCAGTCACAGGGTACCATATAAGTTGAATAAATACCGGCAAAGGGCTGATAATGTGAATCTTCCAATTTGCTTGAACTCCTGACAGCAACAGGATTTACGAGGACCTCAACAAATGCCTTCAGGTCCTCTTCGACCCGCTCCGGCATGCGGGCTTTCAGAAAACAATCAAGGATTTCTTCATCAGAACGATCAGAAAGGGCTGTTTCCAACAGATCATTTTTTTCCATAAAATCATCAAAAATATCTGTACTCAGAACAACTGTCCTGGGTATGGTGATCACTACCCCTGGATATTTTTGAAACAGATGATATTTTTCAATGATGGAATTTATAAAAGCCAGTCCCCTTGCTTTACCTCCACTGGACTCCTCTCCAATCCTGCTGAATATCAGGTATTCATTAAATTTATTCCTGTCAAATTTTGCGATCACTCCCCGTCCCTTTGCTATCCTGAAGCTGGAAATAGACTCATAAATGTACTTCCTCAGCTGTGCCATGCCAGGAAAATCTTCACTTCCGATGGGTTTAAACAACTCGGCAACCTGAAAAATGGCACGGGCATTCAGCCATTTGGAGAAGTCATTTCGATCTGTATGCAGGTGCAGGACCCTGTCAGGGATCAACAGTATCTGTTCCTGCAGGCCCTGAAGGTCTGAAGCCCTGGCTATTTCTTCCAGGGTATCCGGATCACGGAAAATGAAGTCGCCAAATCCAAAATTGTCCATGATATATTGATTCAGTTCATGGGAAAGTGACTTTGAATATTTATGCATAAAACCAATGCCCAGCTTATCCGCTTCCTTTGCCATGGTCTCATCCGAGGACTGGAGAAGGAAAGGCATGAGCTTATCTTGTTCCTTAACCAGGCGGCAGAATTCAAGTCCCATTTTTCCCTTGGTCTTATTTCTGGCTGTTTTCTTGAAGTTCACATCAGATATGATCCCCAGCATATTATCTTTATACTTCTCGAAAATGTCAACAGCCTCTTTCAAAGTCGTTGCCAGCAAAACCTTCGGCCTTCCTCTCATGCGTAACATACGTTGATGTTCATTAAGTGCTTCCTCACTGAATTCCCTGGATTGTTTCAGGATGATCTTATACAGGTTTGGCAGATAGCTTGAAATATACCGGATCGAATCTTCAACCAGGAGAATCGTCTGAACGCCAACTTTTTCCACATCATTCTCAACATTCATTTTATCTTCGATCAGCTTAATGATGGCAAGCAGCAGGTCTGCATTTCCCAACCAGGAAAATACATAATCGATGGCAGACAGATCTTCATGTTGCAAGCGTACAGATACTTCCCTGGAAAAATGGGTCAGCGTAACGATGGGAATATTCTCATACTTGGCCTTGATCTTTTTCGCCAGCTCAAAGGTATCCATGTCCCCGATGTTCAGCATCTCAATGATGAGGTCGATCTTTTCCCCCTTCAGTATCTCAAATGCTTCCATGGCAGAGTTTGCCAGGATAAAATTGGGTGGATATCTCAGGTTCAATGATACATACTCATTAAAGATCTGTTCATCGATACGTCCATCCTCTTCAAGCATATAGGCATCGTAATTGCTGCAGATCAATAAAACCTGCCGGATACGGTTTTGCATCAATAGGCTAAAGGATGTCTGGCCAAAATCTATCGTGGGTGTAGTAACGTTATTCAACAGTTTGATGTTTATTCCAGGTGATCAGGGATGTACGTTTCTTTCCATCCATCACAATGGTTAATGGTTCTTCAAATTCAACATGTGTGATATTTTTCGTGTCGCTCATAACTTTTTGCTGTTTAAGTTTTTTCCAATCAATATAATCCGTTGCAGAATCATGCTGAATGGAAAAGTATCCGACATTCATGGAAGTCACATTGTGAAAAAAGTGGGATCCGAGCGATGCATCCAGTGGAAATTCTGGCAGGCTGATTTCAACTATTACCCTGGCATTGGATATCTGGGTCCACACCAGGGGGATGCCAATGAAACGGTCGCGAGTGCCCCAACGGCCCGGGCCGATCAGGATGTAACGCTTATTGTTTTCGACCATTTCTGTATTCAGGGCCTCAATTTCAGGGATGATCTCTTCTGTTCGGGTCTTGTCAAAATTATCCGTTTTCACAAAAACCACATCACGGATATTCTCTAAGTGGCCATTCCCCATGCTCCGTTCCGCATACAACAGTATCCTGTTCCGGTCGATTTTTTCCATATCGATCTCAAAATGATCCATGCTTCCAAGCATGGGTTTGAGTTGCAGCAGGTAAAATGAGGCACGCCCCTGTCCATCCTTGCTGAGATCGACTGCATACTCAATCTCCACGGGAGAACCCAGGGCTTCCTTGACCACGTTCAGGATGGTCTCAAGCGTTTTAGCCAGGGGTATATGCTCGAATTTGAGTATGTCTGCAAAGTTGACTATACGGGGACCATTGACTTCGAGTCCAGGCATAATTCTGTCATTATCAATATCATAAACGGACACACAATGTTTCAGGGTACAATGCCTCTCAGCTTCACCCACCTCCAGTGTGATGAGTCCGGCATCTTCGCCCAGACTCAGTTCCGGATTTTGCTTTCCCAGATTAATGGCATAAAAAATTACCTGCGATCCCTTAATCTCTTCCTGTGGAGTAATATTTTGCAACTCCGGATACTTGGGGGAAAACCGGTAAGCCTTGTTGCCATTCATAACATACTGACCGAGTCCCAATGCAGAAACTGCATATCCGTCTTCCGGCTCCATATGTGCCACCGGATAATAATTGTATGACTGTGCCGTGCCGCTGAAATGAGGATAATGATACCCATGATAATTATTACCAACCACTTCCTGGATAACAACAGCCATCTTCTCATCATCGACTTTGAAATTTATGGCTTCAAAATACCTGCGTGCATTTTTGGAATATATGGATGCGTATACCAGCTTGATGGCATCTGTTGCCTGTTTCAGCCGCGCATTGAATTCGGAATGATTGTTGGGCAGCAGATAAGTGGCAAATACTCCGGCAAATGGGTGATAAGAACTGTCTTCCAGGAGGCTGGAAGACCTGATGGCCAATGGATTCGTTATTTTTTTGAGCAGGCCTCTCAGTTTTTTCTCCAGGCTATATGATAAATCCCCCTCAAGGAATCTCTGTTTGATTTCCTGATATTCACAATCGGAATGAATTAATTCTTGCAACTTATTCCTGTCCATGAACAGGTCAAACTCATCAGTGCCGATCAGGAACGTTATAGGTGTGCGTATCCTGATACCGGGGATCACATCATCAATAATCCGTTTGGTTTGCTCCATGACATTGCTGT
>JAZGGT010000227.1:0-8234 GCA_036480555.1 Bacteroidales bacterium
ACTTTTTTTCAATACATACCTGGTATGAAGGTCACTGACCTTTAGCAGGGGGATTTCTTCCTGCTGAGGTTCCTGTGGCCTGGCTGCCCTTGTACCAGGTTTTTCAGCAGACTGCCCCTGTTCAGGCCTTCCTGGATCAGGCTCCTCAGCATAGTGGCCGGGCGAAAGAAAATCTGCCAGGGTAGGGAGGCGGCCGGGTTTTGATTCCAGCATCGGCCGGCAGGAGATGAGTCCCCTGGTATACTGATGCTGAGGATCATCGAAAAGATCATCCACCCTGCCGGATTCGACCAGCTTCCCCTGGTACATCACCAGAACATTGTCACATATCTGTCGGATCACTCCAAGGTCATGGGAAATAAACAACATGCTCATGCCCCGGTTCCTGCGGATCTCATCCAGCAGATCAAGGATCTTTTTCTGAACGGTAACATCCAGTGCAGTGGTGGGCTCATCTGCGATCAATAAGGAAGGATTTCCGGCCAGAGCCATGGCGATCATGATCCTTTGTCTTTGTCCCCCGCTCAATTGATGGGGATATTTATTGTAAAATGCCTTATCAGCGGGTAGTTGAACCTCTTTCAGTAATTGCAGGGTCTGGCTCGCAGCCCTTTTGGGGGATTCTCCCAAATGAAGGCTGACAGCCTCCCGGATCTGCCATCCACAACGCAGGGAAGGATTCAGGCTGGTCATAGGTTCCTGGAAGATCATGGATATTTCTCTCCCACGTATCCGCTGGATTTCCTTTTCATCCAACCTGGCCAGATCCACATCCGGGTCAATGGATCCATGCCATCGGATTTGTCCATCGCTTATATACATCCGGGGTGGGAGTAATTTTAACAGGGACAGGGCAGTGATGGTCTTCCCTGAACCTGATTCACCGACTATACCCATGGATGCACCCGGCTCCAGTGAAAAGGAAATATCACGGACGATTATTTGGGAACTGTTTTCCTCCTTTAGTTTTATGGTAAGGTTGTTTACCGAACAGATCATGACTTCAATTTCCGGATGATCACTTTATTTCCTTCCAACAGAGGTTCCCAGCCTTTATTCAGGCATCTACTTGCATACCGGAAGTACAACCTCGAACGTATGGATGCCGTCTGGGTATCACGGGTTTCCTTAAATTCACCCGTAAATTCATATGTGTCTGAATGAACATGGTTCTCATGATATAACCGGATGATCTCGATAATGGTGGATATGATACGGAAGATCTCTCCGCGGTTTGTCTCGGAATATTCGTCCTCGAATTCCTCACTCAGCACACTGAAGTTAATTATGTTCCCAAGGTAATTGTCACGTTTTGTCCCAAATCTTACCTGGTATTGTAATCCACTCTCAGTAGTAAAATAATAGGTATCCCCGCTCTGAATCTCCGGAACTTTGATGGGATAAGGTTCAAAGATTGGTTGATAGTCCCCGTGCAGCAAAGGATCCGGGCTCATGATCGGGTTCCTGGTTTAAATAATTGTTTGAAAACTTCATCCAACTTGCCAGCAAATTTTATTTCTATCTGGTATTTTGAGATATCCAGGCCTTTCCGGTTGTATTTGGAAACAAAGATATGCTGAAATCCAAGCTTATCAGCTTCAGCAATTCTTTGGTCTATTCTGCTGACAGGCCTGACCTCTCCCGACAGTCCCACTTCCGCTGCAAAGCATATATTCTTTTGAAGGGGAATTTCCAGGCTTGAAGAAAGGATAGAGACGATGACACCCAGGTCTATGGCTGGGTCATCTACCCTGATACCACCAGCGATGTTCAGGAATACATCTTTTACTCCCAGCCGGAATCCGGCACGCTTTTCAAGGACCGCCAGCAGCATGTTTAACCGCCGGGTATCAAAACCGGTACAGGACCGCTGGGGTGTCCCGTAGACGGCTGAGCTGACCAGTGCCTGGACTTCGATGAGGAAGGGCCTGTTTCCATTGAGGGTGGCGGAAATGGCGACACCGCTCATCGGTTCATCCCGGTGGGACAATAGAATTTCGGAAGGATTCAGGATCTGTTTCAATCCCGCACCGGTCATCTCAAAGATGCCCAGCTCTGAGGTGGCCCCGAACCTGTTTTTGGAGGCACGCAGGATCCTGTAAGCATAATGCTGTTCCCCTTCAAATTGCAGGACCACATCCACGATGTGCTCCAGTACTTTTGGACCGGCCAGATGGCCTTCTTTATTGATATGTCCGATCAGGATAACCGAAATCCCCTTGTCCTTGGTGTACTGGAGGATACGTGAAGTACTCTCACGTATCTGGGTTACTGTCCCCGGCGAAGACTCTACCTGATCGGTGTAGATGGTCTGGATGGAGTCTATGATGATCAGCTCAGGCTCAGCATGAGCTACCTGGTTGAGGATGTTTTCCAGGCAGGTGTCATTCAGTACAAGGCAGTTTTCATGCCCTTTACCGATCCGGTCAGCCCTTAACCTGATCTGCTCGGCGCTCTCTTCCCCGGACAGGTAAAGTATTTTTTTATCCTTGAGCAGCAAGGCGATTTGCAAAGCCAGGGTGGATTTTCCTATGCCCGGTTCACCCCCGATCAGTACCATGGACCCGGGAACAAGTCCACCCCCAAGCAAGCGGTCAAACTCCTGAAGTCCCGTTTTCATCCGTTCCTGGCTGACCGGGCGGATCTCGGTAATGGCCTGCAGCTTCGAATCAGTCTTAAAGGTACTTTTTTGCCGGGGACCGGTCCCCTGGATAATCTCTTCCGTATAGGTATTCCATTCACCACAGGCCGGACAACGCCCAATCCATGTGGCAGATTGTGCCCCGCATTGCTGGCATATATATTGTGTTTTCTGCTTAGCCATTTTGGGAGTTTCAGATGGGATTTTATTTATTGGCCTGGCCCTGGATTTTCTTATAGATATCCGTCGTTGAATATCCTTCAATTAAAGGAATTATTTTCACCTTCCCTCCGGTTTCCATAAGAGCCCTGTACTCAGGGAGATCTTCAAAATTTTGATAGTCCCCGCCTTTTACCCAGTAATCAGGGCGAATCACCCTGATGAGATTCGATGGTGTATCCTCCATGAAAATTACCACATAATCAACAATTTCAAAAGAAGCCATTGTCAATGCCCTGGATCCCTCATCAACTGCAGGCCGGGATTCACCTTTCAGGCGGTGGACTGATTCATCGCTGTTTAAACCGACAACAAAAATATCCCCAAGGTCGCAGGCGCTGGCCAGGTATTCAATATGCCCCCTGTGCAGGATATCAAAACAGCCATTGGTAAAAATGATTTTTTTACCCTCTTCCCTTTTCTTTTCAAGGATGCTGCCCAGGGTTTCCCTCGAAACGATCTTGGATCTTATCGTATCAATTGATTTCATTTTCCATTACCTGTTTAGGGGCGACCTGAAGTTTTGATCTCTTACGTTGAACTGCAAAAAGTAACATGAAGGAAATCGTACCCAGCACGATAAGCATAAGCATCTGTGATCCGTGGCTGAGAGTGGCATAAGTTAAACCTGCTTCACGCGGTATTTTATAGAGGGTAAAGCCCAGGGTCACCATATAATGATAAGCGCCTATACCTCCCTGGACAGGGACAACCCATCCCAGGGTTCCAACCGCCAGCAGGAAAAGTGCATCAATCAGTTTCAGCTGGGAGGTCTCGGGCAATGCAAAAAAAGCTGCATAAGTCATCAGCCAGTAACAGGCCCAGATCAGGAGGGAATGAAATATAAAGCTCCACCTTCTTTTAAGTTTGTAAATGGTTTTTAATCCATCCAGGATTCCCCTGATGAATGACTTGATCTTCTGAATCACCAGGATCTCTGATAACCTTGCACGAAACAGGAAATACACGATGACAATGATAACGGGTATGCTGATGATTATAAGCATCAGTATCCAGGTGCTTCCAAATGATTCATTTACCTTTTCAACCAGGGGAGTGTAGATATTATTTTTGATAAAATTCCCAAAATAATCAAAACGTCCTATGATCAATATCAGCAACAATATAACGAGAATTGCCAGATCGATGACCCTTTCTACAATGACTGTACCGAATAACTTGTCGACAGGTATCTTCTCAGCTTTTGACAGGGATCCGCAACGGGTAATTTCTCCCAGCCGGGGGAAGGCAAAATTTGCCAGGTAACCCGTATTTAATGAATAAAAACTATTCCAGAAAGAAACTTTATGTCCTAATGGCTCAATCATTATCTTCCAGCGATAGCTTCTGCTTAACAGGGAGATAAATCCGATAAGCAGATACAGGAATACATAGCCGTACCGGGCATTGGCAAAACTGTTACGGAGTTCACCTGCATCCACACCCCTGAATGCAAAGTACAACAGTACCAGTGCAATGGTAAGGAACAGAAGGAAACGCAGGATTTTGAAAATCTTTTTTTTCAAGGAGGGTTTTTACTTGACAGGTTTATTGGTAGCGGTGTCAGGGAATATGATGGTCGGTTCGAAGGTTTTCGCCTCTTCGAAGTCCAATGAAGCATATGAGATAATAATTATGATATCACCAACAGCTACTTTACGTGCAGCAGGGCCATTCATACAAATAATGCCCGAACCCCTTTCTCCCGTAATCACATAAGTTTCAAGACGTTCCCCATTATTGACATTAACCACCTGTACCTTTTCATTGGCTATGATATTGGCGGCGTCCATCAGGTCTTCATCAATGGTGATACTGCCCACGTAATGGAGAACCGCCTCCGTTACGGTGACCATATGGATCTTTGATTTTACAAGCTCGATATTCATATTGCGGCAAAGTTAAGAAGAAATATTAATATTATCTATTAATCTAACCTCCCCAATTTGTGCAGCTATACATGCTATCTTAGCACCTGCTTCTGACCAGTCGCTGACCTGTTGCAAATTCTCCCTGTCTACGATCTTAAAATATTCAACCTCCACCAGCGGATGTGTGTTGAGCAGGTGTATGATCTTTTCCTGAAGCTTGTCCACAGGTAGTGTTCCAGCCAGGTCCCGTGCCCGGAAAAGGGCGTTTGAAACACCGGTGGCAGCGGTGCGCTGCTCCGGTGTAAGGAGTTTGTTTCGGGAACTCATTGCCAATCCATCCGCCTCCCTGATTATCGGACAAGCAATGATCTCCACGGGGATGTCCAGCTGCCTGACCAATGCCCTGACAATGGCAATCTGTTGAAAGTCCTTTTCGCCAAAATATAACCTGTCGGGACGAATGATATCAAAGAGCCTGCTGACCACCTGGGCTACTCCATTAAAATGACCGGGCCGGTTCAGTCCTTCCATGGTTTTATCCAATCCCCCGAAATCAAATACCCGAGTATCCGGTTTCGGATAGATTTCCGATGCCCCGGGTGCAAAAACCAGGTCAATCGGGAAGGATGCCATGATCTCCAGGTCTGTTTCCAGGTTTCTGGGATAATGATCAAAATCATGCTTCTCATTAAACTGGGTTGGATTCACGAATATGCTTACAGCTGTGAATTGATTTTCATTGACTGAACGGCGGATCAGCGACAAATGTCCCTCATGCAGAGCCCCCATAGTTGGGATAAATCCCAGAGAACCTTCTTCCTGCCAAAGGGATTTTAGCTGTTTTCTGGCTTCCTGGACGGTTATTACGGGCACCATCACGGATTGAGTTTTTACAAAGATAGAGATTTCCCTGTTCAAACCACAGTGTTAATAACCTGTGTAGAAGTGCCAGAAATGAAGATTTTTTAGTAATTTTGTGAGGCGTTTTTCATTCGAGCTATGAAACAAGCCAAAATATTATTCATCTCTCAAGAAATCACTCCATACCTTCCCGAATCAGAAATGTCAAAGATTGGGAGATACCTACCACAGGGCATCCAGGAAAAAGGAAGAGAAATCCGGACGTTCATGCCCAAGTACGGTTCTATCAATGAGCGAAGGAATCAATTGCATGAGGTGATCAGACTTTCCGGGATGAATCTTATTATTGATGATACGGATCATCCGCTGATCATCAAGGTGGCTTCCATTCAGTCAGCAAGAATGCAGGTATATTTTATTGATAATGAAGATTACTTTCATGATAAATTTGTGCTGGCTGATGAGAACGGGGATTCCTTTAAGGACAACGATGAAAGGGCTATCTTTTTTGCCAGGGGTGTGCTGGAAACAGTCAGGAAACTTCGCTGGTCTCCGGATGTTGTACATTGCCATGGCTGGATCACAGCTCTGGTACCACTGTACCTGAAGCGGTCCTTCGTGGATGACCCCCTTTATAATAATTCAAAGATTGTTTATTCTGTTTATAATGATGATTTCAATAAGCCTTTGAACAAGGATTTCAAGGTTAAACTGAAAATGGATGGGATCAAGGATGAGGATGTCATTGGTTTAACGATCCCCAGTTTTGAAAATCTGACCAGGATGGCTATTGAATTGTCAGATGCAGTAATTTTCGGCAGTAATGAAATTAATAAATCTATCCATAAATATATCAAATCCCTTAAGAAACCCGTTCTTGAATACAAGCCAGAGGAGGAGTACATAGATGCCTATTCGGATTTCTATGATGAATTATTAATGCAAAAGGTTAATGAGGACTGAGTTTCTTCCCAATTTTATTTTTGGTCTGGTGCTTTTCATGCTTTTGAGTGGGTGTGAAACGAAACCAGATTATATAGGCAGCGATCTACTCCCCAGCGGGGATAATTTTACTGTATCTTTTGATTCAATGGAGGTTATTTACGGTTATACAAAATTGGGAGATTCCCTGGTCGGGAGCAATAAGAACGTCCAGTTGCTGGGCAGTATTATTGACCCGCTTTTCGGATTTTCCAAGGCAGAGTATGTTACTCAGATTGAAGCATCCGCAAACAGTGGCAGTTTTGGTCCCAATCCCAAGATTGATTCCGTCATTTTAACCCTGCACTATGAGAAGTTCCAGGGTGAAGACAACCTTTCTCAACAAATAAGGGTATATGAGTTCATGGAATTTATCCGGAAGGATACCAATTATTATACTAACCAGGATATTACCGATCTGTATCGCCAGCCTGAATTAGGAAATGGGTGGATGACAAAGGATGATACGCTTATCAGGATACAGATCACGGAGGAAACATTTATCAATAAATTCCTGCAAGCGGAAGATTCCATCCTGGGCAGTAGCGATTATATCCAGGAAATGATGTACGGTCTTTATATCACAGGTGATGATGTTGCGACAGAGGGGGGCATTGCCACCATATATGCTGATGCAGCGGGTACAATGCTACGGTTTTATTATGCCAACGACACAATAGATTCACTTTCCCAGAATTACACAATTTCCAGGCAGAGGTGCCAGCAATTCAACCTGTTTTCGCATGATTATTCAGGATATCCCATCGGGGAATTCTTAACTGATACCTCCCGGAATGACAGCCTGTTATTTCTTCAGTCTATGGCCGGGGTGTTCCCGAAAATAAGGTTCCCTGGATTTCCAGCTTGGATTGATTCCATGCCTGTGGCCATAAATGAAGCTAAATTAATCTTCCCGGTTGCAGATACTAGCCTGACCCAACAAAAAAGTGAGAACTTACCCTCCAGAGTGGTAATGTACCTGCAGGAGCCCGATGGCAGATATAATTTCGTATACGATTTTGTTATCGCACCTGAATCTTTTGGAGGGGACTATCAAGAAATCTCAAATTCATATAACTTTACCATAAAAGTGCAGCTTCAAAGCCTCGCCCAGGGGGATGTGGATAATCTGGAAATGATCATCCGGCCTGCCAATGGGAATGAAACAGTCACCCGGGTGGTTCTGTATGGTTGGAGCGAGGATTTCATGAAAAGGACCAGACTGGAAATCACTTATACCAGATTATAAATGTGTGGGATTGTCGGTTATATAGGGGATAAAAATGCATACCCCATTTTGATCAATGGATTGAAAAGGCTGGAATACAGGGGTTATGACTCAGCAGGCGTATGCATACTCAAGGAAGAATTAAGGGTCTATAAGAAACAGGGGAAGGTAGCAGATCTGGAGCAATATGTATCGGACAAAGATGTCGCCGGCAATATTGGGATAGGACATACACGCTGGGCTACCCACGGGGAACCCAATGATACCAATGCGCATCCACACACCTCGGCGAACGGTCATTTCGTCCTGATCCATAACGGGATCATCGAAAATTACACCAGCCTTAAAAACAAGCTTAGCAAGCGGGGATATTCCTTTTACAGTGAAACCGATACTGAGGTCCTTGCCCACCTGATAGAATACATCTATCTGA
>JAZGGT010000228.1:0-3951 GCA_036480555.1 Bacteroidales bacterium
GGCCCCCGGTGGATTATACAACAACGTGAATTCCTGGGATTTAAATTACACCTTCAAGCAAGGAATTAAATTGAGATTTTTCAGTACGGATGTTGCAGAAAAGAAGAGCCTTTTAAGCTATCGGACAAGCAAGGAGGGCAATGGGACAACCTTTTACGGCAGCAAGGGATGGATCTCTCTGAGCAGGAGCTCTGCCAATGCCAGCGACCCGGATATTGATCTAAAACTGAATAACAATATCGGGGATTATATTGGGATGGGTGAAGTATTTATAGATATGGTGAGGGGCAAGACAGGCGAGGTTTGCCCGATAAGCGATGCCATCATCTCCGATTCCATAAGCCATGTTGGGAATATGGCGGTGAGAACGGGTCGTGTGATCACATGGGATACTGACCAGGGAAAGGCCATTGATGATGATGAGGCAAACAGCCTGTTTGTCCGGGAAATGAGAGAGCCTTATTATGTTTAATTCTAAATTCCTTATCCTATTGCTACTGATTAGTGGCTGTCAATTTTCATCCAAAACAGATACATCGGGGGATGAGGATAATGAATGGGCCAAGTTATTTAACGGAAGTAATACAGATCATTGGCGGGGATTCCATATGGATGACTTTCCGGAAACAGGATGGAATATTGAAGACGGTGAATTGAGAAATGACGGATCAGGGGCAGGTGGACTAATTACGAAGGAACAATACGCCAATTTTATCCTGGAGTGGGAGTGGAGACTCTTCGACGAAGGAGGGAACAGCGGGGTGAAATATTTCGTTAAGGAGCGGCCAGACCGGGAAGGTAAATATGCCCATGGCCTTGAGTATCAAATGCTGGATGATGATGGTCATGCCAACGATTACCACACTGCCGGGGCACTCTACGAATTCTTTCCCCTTCTGCAAAAAAACAGCTATACGGTCCTGGACAATTTAATACCAGCAAATTGGTCGTGGATGGCGATCATGTTGAACACTGGCTCAATGGATTAAAGGTCCTTGAGTACGAACGTGGGGGAGAGGAATTCCTGGCCATGAAGGCAAAGAGCAAGTTCAGTGACCGTCCTGAATACGGGCTTCAAAAAGAGGGCCATATCCTGCTGCAGGATCATTCCAGCAGGGTAGGATTCAGGAATATCCGGATAAAGGTCCTGAGACCTAATTCCATTAAAGATTGAGTTTGGTTCTTTTTCCCCTGACTATCTTATAGTCCAAATGCTCAAAGTAATCCGGAATATTGCTGATGGTGTTCCGGTCTTTTTCCATATCCCTGGATTTTAATTTCGTATATTCCACCAGATGCGGATCCTTTTTTAAGTAATCATTTCTCAGGGAGCCCTTCCTCCAACCAGCCCTATGTCTTGCTTCTGTCCAGCCCCTGTGCTCTTCTTTTGCCAGGACCTCAATCTCGTTGGCATCTTTGATGTAACGTATCTTGAATTCAACCATCATGGTAGGTCGCAGATCCTCCTTTCTAACCACCTTGAATCCCAGGCCAGTGATCAGATACAGTATCCTTTTGGCGGTGAGCAGGTAGTCAAATTTCAAAGCAGCAGGTAAGGTATCGTATTCCTGGTTGATGGCCGGAGGGCTGTTATTTCCGTTCACATTTTCAACCCACGTCAGGTGGATAGCTTTTGCCAGGTCCTCCACCGGAAGCTTACCGGTCCGGTTGGAATTGGCAATGCTCATGAAACGATCAAAATCTATATGTCCGCTCATGAATTTAACAGAAGGCAATTCAGACCTGGATATCTTACGGGATGAATCCCTTTTGAGATGTTCCAGTATCCGGGTCATACTTCTGGCTCCGTACTTATATTCATCTGTTTTCAAGAAAGCCATTATAAGTCCCGGGTCCATTTTCAGCTTCGAGTTATTTTTCATACCCAGTCCGGACCTGAGATGTAGGGCCCTTCTGACGGGATACATAAGATCTACCTGAGATTCAGCGATTAAATTCTCCTGGTCAGCACTGTATGCATCTTGTTTATTAACACCCGATAAGCTCAGCGATGCATCCAGGTGATTGCGGAATTCCAAAACCTTTCTGGCTTTGAATACTTTTATCCGCTTTCGCTGCCGTTTCATTGTTTTTTTCGAGAACCAGCCATCGAATGGCTCTTCAGGTTTATATAGAAACTTTCCTTTTTCACTGCTTCCGGTAAAAATGAAAATACATTTTCCCATGTGGCGGATATCCTTCTTTCCCTGACTTAAACCATCTTTCATGGGCGAAAGGAAATATCGCACCCATTTAAAATTCCCTAAATCGATATCTTCCCAGAAAACGACTGGCAGCTTCCCTTGCATTGCATGATCCCGGATCAGACGAAATGCCCCTGTTATGTCTTTTTTGTCATTGAATTGAGCAAGATTGAAGGTTAAAAATATACCGCGTTTTTTGAAATCTTTTTTCCCGAAAAGGGAATAAACAATTTGCTTAACTGCAAAACTCCTGTCAGTACGGGGTGGTCCGGATACTCCCAGGTTGAATGGACTGGCCGATTCACTGGCAATATACCGAGACATTAGCCTGCGGATGTTTCTCAGACTTTCAATCTCATGCCGATCTATTGTGAAAAATTTACGGTACTCCAGGTAAGGTATATGTTTTAAAGTCTGGACTCCATTTCTTGCAGCCCAGGAAGCCGCCAGCAATACTACATTCTCTGTGAATTTTTGGATTGGATCGGAAGGTTTCAGCTTTCTGTCGTAGTTATCAAAAAAGATTGACCATGAGCTTTCCTTTATATACTCTCTTCGGGGTCGATACCAGTAAGGAGAGGGAATAAATGCATCTGAGAATGTATATTCAGCCTGAGAAACGAGGTCGATACCAGATATAGTTTTCGGATCAGTCCCATCAGCAGGAACAGGCCATCCGGTTGTTAGCTGCATGATTTTTCTCAGGTAATGGATGCCGCTTTTGGCACAATCAATGACATCTGTAATTGCTATTTTGTCAAGGTCACGTATATCCCTGTGAAGCATTTTATGAGTGAAACCTGCAGTGAAGGCACACATTCGTCCGATGGTATCGACAGATTCCTTTGCCTCCCATTCACCTTCCAAAAATCCCGGGTCATAGGCCAGGGCAAATTCCGCTGCCCTTTTTCTGCTTCCATTTTTGATTATGACCGCACCGGCTGCCCCCATGGATACTACAAGGAATTTGCATTTAATCAACTGTTTCAATAGGGAATGATGAACAAGTTCATAGCATAGGTCCAGGCAGGTTTGCTCCCAGGATACTCCTTTACTGACTTTTATGTCGTATTCCCGTAATTCATCGATGGAGATCAGGGTGATCAGTTTATCGATTCTTTCCCTGTTCATCAGTGTCTTCCACAGATATCCATCCAGCAGGGGCTGGTTGGTTTTCAAGATGCAACATTTATAACGGGGCATTTCAGAGGTTACGGAACTATGTCTGAAACCAAGCGCCCCATCATCTATCACCAACAAGTCTATGTTGTCTATGCTGCTTTTATGTATCCGTTCATAATCCAGATTATTCCTAACATCCTCTACAATCCCATAACCCAGTCGCCGCTTAAATCGCCGGGTACCGTCACGAGCTGTTCCCCATTCTGCATAGGCCTGATTCTCAGGGTGTCCGGACTTAATGGCATTCAAAACCAGCTCCGGATCATACCAGCAATCCACATTTGCCCCGTTTTTGGATTGTTTAATGAGGGAATAGGTAAGGTGTGCTCCTCCGAGGGTACTTACTGACTCAGTACCAACCTTTTTTTTCCAGGCAGCTTTTTTTCTGCTGCCTCTATAGGTATGATGGTCAATGATCAGGTCACCACCAACCAGTACAGAATTGAGCTTTGGTTCTTTACGTGATGGCACCATATACGAAAGGGCATGTTTTTCTCAGTAAATACATGAAGTCGAAACTGAATATTGCCAGGCCATCTTCATCCTGAAAGGTGAAGAAAGAAAC
>JAZGGT010000229.1:0-8004 GCA_036480555.1 Bacteroidales bacterium
TGGTTAATATTGCACCACAGGATATAAAATCAATCGAAGTACTTAAAGACGCTGCCTCAGGAGCAGTTTGGGGTTCTAAAGGAGCTGACGGGGTTTTGCTAATAGAAACATTTCGCGGGAGCAGGGGTAAAACTAAATTCGATTACCAGGGAAAGTATACCTGGAACAAACCACCACCACCTGTACCAATGCTGAATGGAAATGAATATGTAATGATGCAGCTGGAAGAATGGCACAATGCAAAGGGTATCTATGATGTTCCTCCGGAAATTGCATTTGACCCGGACTACATTGATTTCTATAACTACACTGCAAATACTGACTGGGTAGACGCTATATCACGTGATGGATTTATTAATGAACAGTTTTTCAAATTGTCAGGGGGTGGTGAAAAAACAAGGTATTATGCTTCATTAAATTTTCACAATAATAAGGGTACAACCATTAATACTTCGCTCAAGAGGGTAACCACGAGGGTTAATCTGGACTATAATGTATCCAGGAAGATCAGGTTTTCTGTCAATTTCTCCTACTCCAATAGTAACAAGGAAGATAATTACCAATTCAGGGTAGAAGGAACCAAGGAAAGAACAAATATCAGGGAAATGGCCTACCAGAAAGCACCAAACATGAGTATATGGGAGTATGATTTCAAAGGCGATCTTACAGGAGAATATTTTAATCCGGTTGAAAGCTACCAGGGTTCAGGCCTGCAATATTTCAATCCTGTAGCTGTTGGAAACCTGAGCCAGAACGATGTTATTGAAAACAGGATCGCAAACAGTTTCACCTTAACATACAATATTGCACCCTGGCTAAATTTTATCCAGATGGTATCCATGCAATATGTAGGTCAGAAGAAGAATGAGTTCCTGCCATATAATGCTGTTGGTTCCGACTGGCTTAATGAGTTGAATAATTTCCAGCTTGAGCAAAATAATACAACCAATGAAATCATTACACGGAGCCAGTTAAGTTTTATTCCCAGATTGAGCGAAAACCATACTTTATCAGGAATGCTCATGTTTGAAACTGACCAGATAAACTTTGAATGGAGTACGTTGCAGGGTATTAATGGACCATCCACCGAAGTCAGGGATCCAGCCGCCAATACACCAATTAAGTGGCTTGGCTCAGGTACCGATCAGACACACATACTTGGATTACTGGTCAACCTTAATTACAAGTTCAAAGATAAATACATAACACAGCTGAATTTTCGTGCAGATGCCAGCTCAAGGTTTGGTAGCAATAACAGGTGGGGTATGTTCCCCAGTGCCTCATTCGCCTGGAGATTTTCTGAAGAACCATGGATGACAAATCTTACTTTTCTTACAGAATCAAAATTAAGATTCAGTTACGGACAGGCCGGGAAACAACCCAGGCGGGCCTATGACAGACATGCCATTTTTAACACGACGAATCCCAGCCAGTATATTCTACAACCAATCGTTGTTCCCCTGCAGGTCCAGCTGGCTAACCTCAAATGGCAAACACTGACGCAGGCGAACCTTGGAATAGATATATCCCTGTTTAACCGGATTGATATTACGGCCGAGGTTTATTCAAAGAAGACTGAAGACCTGCTTTGGAGTAACTATAAAATACCCAAATCCTCAGGTTTCACCACTTTAAAACAATATAACGGAGGTGAACTGTTAAACGAAGGCTGGGAACTTGATCTGAGTGCATTTGTAATCAGAAAGAGGGAAACAACACTAAGGCTAAACTTCAACATCTCTCATAATGTTAATTCATTCGTTGCTTTCCCTGAGAATTTCAACAACGAAGTTGATCTGAGCATTGGAAATGGTCAATTCCCCAGGCGTGCTGACCTGGGAGAACCAGTCGGTTCATTTTACGGATTCAAGTACTTGGGCGTATGGCCTTCTGATGATGACGTGGTTGCCACAAATGAGAACGGGGAAGTGCTTCTTGATGTTGCTGGAGATCCTGTACCCTTAAGTTATAAAGGAACCTATCTCTTCCAGGGAGGAGATGCAAGGTATGCAGATATCAATCACGATGGACAAATAGACCTCCAGGATGTAGTGTACCTGGGCGATTCAAATCCTGATTTTATCGGTGGTTTTGGCGGAAACTTCAGGTGGAAAGACATAAGAGTGTCAACCCAATGGCAGTACAGGCTTGGTTATGTGGTCGTCAATGAAGTAGCTCTTAACACAGAAGGAATGCTGAATAAAAATAATCAGAGTAAAGCAGTATTACACAGGTGGAGAGCACAGGGACAGGATGAACCAGGAATGCTCCCCAGGGCATATCTTAACCACCCAGCGAATAATCTGGGATCTGACAGGTACGTGGAGCGCGGTGATTATCTAAGGATGGTCAACCTGACAGTCGCTTATGGACTACCGAAGAATATCTGCCGGAAAATTCGCGTCAGGTCTCTTGACGTGGCAGTTACAATGCGACGGATCTTTACGTTTACCTATTATACCGGACAAGATCCTGAGATCTCACCGAATATCGAAGATCCTTTCTGGTTTGGAACGGATAAAGCGAAGACGCCACCACCAAAAGCGTTCACATTAAGTATTGCACTTGGATTTTAAAAAAAAATGACAATAAAGATTTTCAATATGAAATGCATCAGAATACTACTATTTATTATAATCTGTCTCTTGCCTGCCTCCTCATGCGACGACTGGCTGGAACTCATCCCTCCCGATGGCCTGGTTCGTGATGAATACTGGAAATCCAAGGAAGATATTGAAGCCACTTTAATGGGTGCATACCAGAGTTTTGCCGGACTTAATGGTAATTTATTCCTGTTTGGAGAAATGCGTGCAGATATGATAGAATCAGACCAGAATACCCCTAACGCCCAAAGATCAATAATGCTGGGGAATATTTATCCGAGTAATTCAATGACTGATTGGTCAGAGTTTTATACAGTTATAAATTATTGTAATAATGTTCTGAAATATGCACCGGAAATCATCAAGTTTGACCAGACTTTTACCGAATACCAAATGCGAGGATTTGAAGCTGAGGCAGTTTTTTTAAGAAGCCTGGCATATTTTTACCTGGTCAGGATTTTCAAGGAAGTCCCCCTGGTTCTTGAACCTTCTGAACAGGACGACGTACAATTCTACCTGCCCAAATCAGCTGACACAACCATACTGCGGGTTATAAGCGAAGATTTAAACAAAGTAAAGCTCTATGTGACTGATGATTACGGTTCGCCTGAAGAAAATATGGGCAGGGCAACAAAAGGTGCAGTCCTGTCTTTGCTGGCAGATATCAGCCTGTGGAATTTTGATTACCAGGAATGTATAGATTATATCTACGAGATTGAAGAAATCGGGTACCTGCTGATGCCTGGAGGTAAATGGTTTGAAGTATTTTATCCTGGTAATTCTCTCGAGGGTATTTTTGAGTTTCAATTTGACGACGGACTCGGTCAGAATAATGCTCTCTGGCAAAAAACCTACTATACTAACAGGGTTTTTCAGGCAAGCAAAACTGCCTTAGACCTTCTAACTCCGGAGACATCAAGTGAAATAATTCGCGGACCCGGTTCCTTACGTTCTTACGATGGAATGATATGGAAATTTTGTGGAGCAGCATCAGACGGTGTAACCTACCGTCCCAGTTCAGAAAGGAATAGCTGCAACTGGGTGGTTTATCGTTATGCTGATGTTCTGCTTATGAAAGCAGAAGCATTATCACAACTCGAAAGGTTTGATGAGGCACTCACGGTCATTAACCAGATAAGATCCCGGGCACTAATGAATGCGGCTGAGATACCCTATACCACTGAAGCCTTTGAGGATGCTATTATGGAAGAGCGGGCAACAGAACTGGCTTTTGAAGGAAAGCGCTGGTTTGATCTTCTGCGTCTGGGACGACGAAATAATTACAGCAGGAAAAGTAAACTAATTGAAATAATAATTGAAAAGGTTCCGTCCACACAAAAACTTGTGCTGGCATCCAAACTTACAGATCCATTTGGATGGTATCTGCCTATCCAGGAAAATGAATTGGAAAGGAACAGCAATCTTGTGCAGAATCCATATTACGCCGATTATAGTACCGATTAAATGAAAAAAAACATGAGACTATCCATTTTACTCCTTTTATTCGGTTTAGTTCTTCTTTCTTCATGCGAAAGGGAGACTGATAAAGTTTTTTTCACAGATGATCTGACTGAAATTGCAGATTTCATCATCGAAAACAAAGAAACGTACAGCAAATTCTACGAGATTATGATTGCCGGAAATCTAAAGGATCCCCTTAATGCTTATAATCCGCATGGGAATGGCTTTACATTATTTCTTCCTACTGATGAGGCATTCGACAGCTATATACGGAATAACGAGAAATATAACAGCTTTAATGACCTTATTAATGATGTTGATTTTGTCAGGGAACTGGGAAGGTATCATATTGTCCATACTGAGTTACACACAAATGAGTTCCCCTACGGTGCACTGCCTGACACAACCTCCACAGGAGATCTGCTGACAATTGGATTCAGTTCCAGTCTTGATACAACCATTTATAAAGTAAATAATACGGCACCGGTAATTGAAGCTAATCTTGAAATGCTAAACGGATATGTTCATATAATAAGCGAGGTTCTGATACCAGTTAATTTTACAGGCTACCAGTGGATGCAACAGCAAGATGATTTCTCTATACTGGCAGGTGCATTGGAACTCACCGGGCTTGAGGATACTCTGGGATTATACCGCATGACCGCAGGCGGGCAGCTCGTGAAAAATGAATACACAATTCTTGCAGAACATGATTCCATATTTGAGAGAAATGGTATTAGTTCTCTGGATGACCTGATAGCAAAATATAATACACCCGGAACACAATACACAGATCCGGAGAATGGTCTTTACCAGTTTGCAGCTTACCATATACTGGAGGGCAGCCATTTCCTGGCTGATTTTGATAATAACAGTAACTATAATACACTTGCAAGTTTTCCGATCTCTGTTCAGGCAGGACTTGAAGTTCAGATAAATACAGGAGTGGATACATTTGGGCTGGTGTATACTGATGTTGACACCAGTGCCATCACCCATATTTCATTCTTCTATCAGGCCAGTAACGTACTGACAAAAAACGGAGCCATACATTTTTTGACTGAAGTGATGGAACTTTATACCACAATCCCGAGATCCTCCCGCCGCTTCCAGTTTAAGGAAGAGCCTATTATCAATACTGACAGCAAAACGGCTAATACATATGAGTATGTGGATGTAAATGAATTCCAGGCCATTAGCTGGTCAGGTCCTGATTTAATTAAATACTTTAAATCAGCTAGTTCATCTGAACAGGCCTGGGGTGATGACTACATTGAAATAAATGAAAATTTTCTGATCGAATATAAGATGTCCAAAATCCTTCCGGGGAAGTATAAGCTGCAAGTCAGGACAAATGCATTTAGCTCAAAAAATGCAACAATAATTGTCAAGTTGGATGGAAAAAGGATCGGTGGGAGCTTTGACCTGAGCAAGGGTGGTACAGGCAATAATCCATATAACTTGTTTGATATTGGTTCAGTTGAATTTGCAAAGTATACCGAGCATACTATTACGATTGAATCCCTTATACCCGGAACAATGATCTGGGATGCGGTGCAGTTTGTACCAGAATAGAAATATATTTTTCGAAGAACATATTACATAAGTAAAATATGAAAAACAAGCTTCCTGGAAAACTGATAATTCTCATATTGATTCCGATATTCCTGACTTACTGCAAAAAGGAAGACTGGAATGAACATTATGAGCAGCCTGATGAACAGGTAAATATGCATCTGTGGGATGCGGTTGGTGAAGAACCAAGATTCAGCAAATTCGTTGAACTGATGGTGCAATATGAACTTGATACTCTGTTCGAGTCAGGCCTCTCACATACACTGTTTATACCAGACAATGATGCTATGCAACATATCAGTGATACTGCCGGTTCCACAGATCAAATTTTATCGAACCATATATCCAGGACAATTTTTCAAACCAGAAACATCCAAACCAGCAGAAAATTGCAAACCCTTTTAGGCAAATTTGCACTGGTGTCACGTACTGCCTCAGGAACTCAATTCCAGGACCAGCATATTGAATATAGCAGTCCATTATACCTGGATGGTAAACTATACGAGATATCTGAGATCGCTTATCCTCTCCCCAACCTGTATGAATTCACAGCCTTATTCAGTTCTGTAATCAAAGACTATATAGACCTGACAGACTCTGCTTATCTTGACAAATCTCTGAGCAAACCGAAAGGATTTGATGTAAATGGCAATACCATTTATGATTCAGTTGTAATTACTATGAACGGGTTCGAGAAGGATTTCTTCCCTGTTAGCCAGGAATTTCGTGATAAATCAGCAACATTTGTTCTGTTTACACAGGAGCAATATAATGACGCCCTTGACCTTATGGCCGACAACCTGGGTGAAGGCTACAATTCGTATGCAGATATCCCAGAGAAATGGCAGTTTGAAGTGTTGCTCCCTGATGTGATGGCAAAGAGTCTCTATGAAAACAGTCTTGAATATTACCAGTTGACAGATACCATGGTGAGTGTAACCGGGGATACTGTATATATTGATCCATCGAATATAAATCCTGATTCAAAATATTTATGCAGCAATGGCCTGGTATATACATACTATGATTTTACCATTGCCCAGGACCTGTACCAGGGGGAAATACATATAGAAGGCGAAGAACTCATCGATTCGATAGGTGCTGGTGTTTTTACCTGGAAAGAAGATGTCGAGGTCACCGGATTAATTGTGGCTCCAACAAAATCCCCCGCCCCGCAAGCTTCAGAGGAATATCTATTAAATGTCCAATTCCCACGGAGATATGACGGAGAGTATACTCTTGAATTCAATTTTAAAAATGTTTTCCCTATGAAATATCGCCTGGAATGGCGTGCAAATTACCGGCCTTCAGGGCTTTTTGCTGTCTACATTAATGATGAGAAACTGGGTGAATTTGACACCTATAACCTGAGATCTTCAGTTATAAGCGTTACTGGTGAACGCTTCGATCCTGATATTGGATTTAACACAAAAGACTGGTGGGTAGAAAACATAACTGAGTTTGGAAATGTAACCGTGCGCTTTGAATACCTCGGTTCTGGTGCCGCAAGCAGTAATGGATTTAATATTGATTACCTGACATTAGTTCCTGTTATAGAAGAATAAAAGAAAATAAGAGTAATATGTATAGATGGTATAAAACGACAACAGCCTTGCTGATCTTCCTTGCATCAGTTTGCAGCAGCGCGGAATCATACGGACAAGATTCATTGCTCGTATCAGGTAAGATTATCGCCGGGAAGAACATACCTGTTTCAGGTGTATCTGTCAGTATCGAAGGAGTATTCGCAGCGCCCGCTATCAGTGATGAGAATGGTGAATTCCAGTTAACTGCAGCTTCTGGAAATGTCTGGCTGATTATAAGCCCTGTTTCCAAATATAAGTCGAGGAGGGAATACCTTAATGACAGAACTAACATCACTATTCAATTAACTGAAGATGATCTTGTTTCAGGATATGATGAAGTGCTGAGCCTGTACACAAGTTCATTACGAAGAGATATTATATCAGCATACGATGCTCCAAATCCGGATCAGGCAATACTTTATCCTTACCAGTCAATTGATCAGCATCTCCAGGGTGTTACTCCAGGCTTGCTGGTTACCGGAAGGTCTGGCATGCCAGGTAGTGGGGCCACATCGCATCTGCGGGGTATCAGATCAATGTATACGAATAATCAACCTTTATACATTGTAGATGGATTACCCTTTGAACCACCAGGGATATTCCAGTCGGATATTGATGGCAATGATTATAATCCACTATCCGGTTTAGATCCAAATGATATTACTAACATTACCCTACTTAAGGATTATATGTCAAGCGCAATCTTCGGTATGAGTGCTTCAAACGGCGTGGTGCTTATTGAAACACTTAAACCCACAGAAGTACAAACAACAATAGAC
>JAZGGT010000230.1:0-5690 GCA_036480555.1 Bacteroidales bacterium
CCCGGGCTATACCTCCGATGACCCTTGCACTGCCAAACCGGATATCCTTTACGATGCCTTCCACCATCATTCCGCCCGGATGTCCTGCAGGCTCGATCAATACAACCTTTTTGCCCAGTCTGCCAGCCTGAAGGGCAGCCGTAAACCCGGCTTCGCTGCCGCTGAGGATACAGATCTCTGTCTCGATCTTTTTGCCTTGCTTACCATTATTGTGACATGACAATATGAGGGAGCAAAACAGGATCGAGATGAAGATGATGTAATTTTTCTTTTCAGATCTGAATTTCATAATATAGTAGCTATTTACAAGGTATTCGTTGCAGTCTAAATTTAGCTGTTTTCAGGATACCAGTCAAAAGGAAGGGCTTCATCGGGGGTGTTCGTAGCCCCCCTTACTTACACTTACTAACATTTAACAGAAATCCCATCAACACTAGGAAAGCCAATAAAAAAAGGCCTTCCGGGAGGAAAGCCTTTGTGAATCAGCTCGGTCTCGAACCGAGGACCCCATCCTTAAAAGGGATGTGCTCTACCAACTGAGCTACTGATTCGACCTTAATTTCTTTCGGGATGCAAATTTATAACCTATTCTCTGTTTTCCAAAAAATATTTGCAAGATTTTAAAAATGGCTATTTTTGGGCATGCATTTCCAACATGATACACATATCAGGGTAAGGTACGCGGAAGCTGACAGGATGGGTTACGTTTACTATGGTAACTACGCGATGTACTTCGAATCAGCCAGGACAGAGATGCTCAGGACCCTCGGGTTTTCTTACCGTGAATGGGAAGACAAAGGGATCATCCTGCCCGTAAGGGAATTGCAGATAAGATACCATGCACCAGCGTATTATGATGACCTGCTGACCATCCGCACCATCATTAAAGAAGAACCCTCAGCCAGGATCACCTTTCATCATGAAGTTTACAACGAGAAAGGTGAAAAAACATGCTCAGGGTCCCTTGTACTGGTCTTTATCAATAGCGAAACCAGGCGGCCCACCCGTGCACCAGAGTTCTTCCTGAAAGCCCTGGAAGAAGCTTCAGAAAGCCAATCCTGAGCCCTGTACGAACCTGTATCCCAAGCTGTATCCAAATGAATTTCCCGGCCCTGATCCTGAAATATCATTTCTCCTGTAATGAATTTTGCATGTGTTCGTCATAGATGTGAAACAGTTTTAAAATTAATGTTGAACTAAAATCTAGAAAAATGAAGAAAATTGCATTATTTATTCCGGTTCTGTTACTGCCACTTCTGCTGACAGCACAGAATACACCCATTGACAAACTCTTCGAAAAGTATTCTGGGAAAGAAGGATTTACCACAGTCCTGGTCACCGAGGATATGTTTAAAGTGATCTCCAATATGGAGGAAGAGAAAGGAGATATAGAAGGAACCCTGGGAAAAATACAAAGGGTGAGGGTAATTGCACAGGAAGATGAAGCTAATGTCGAAGGCGTTAACTTCATGGAGGAGCTGAAAGGAGTGGAATTCGATGATTACAAGGAACTGGTGGTAGTCAAGGAAGCTGACCAGGAAGTATTGGTTCTGGCCAAGGAAGAAGATGGAAAAATCCGTGAGTTTCTTG
Source organism: Bacteroidales bacterium (assembly GCA_036480555.1). Classification (GTDB taxonomy): domain Bacteria; phylum Bacteroidota; class Bacteroidia; order Bacteroidales; family SM23-62; genus SM23-62. The sequence continues at coordinate 1,591 of JAZGGT010000230.1, forward strand.
TCCTCGTTGGCGGAGAAGATAACGTCATGGTCTCCGTCGAAGGAAATTTTACCATGGATGACCTGGAAGCTCTGGGAGACCTGGATGGTCTTGACAAGCTCGAAGATATCTTTGACAATTAGGCAGAACAGTTCCTGAAAGATGGCTAACTTTGAGAAATTCCCCGGACGAAATATATGGACGCACAGGAATTCAAGGAAAGGGTATTACCGGTTAGCCAGAAGATCTTCAGGTATGCAAACCGCTTGTTGAGCAATGAGCATGATGCGGAGGATGTGGTCCAGGAGATCTGGCTGAAGTTGTGGGACAAAAGAGAGCAACTTGAAAATATCAAAAGCATGGAAGCCTTTGCATACCGGATGACAAGAAATCTCTGCCTGGATAAGATCAAGCTCAAGAAACCAAAGTACTATGATGACAGGGAGGAAGGAGCATATCGCTATGATGAAGCTGATCACAGGCCTGATCCGGAGAGCAGCCTCGAACTGAAAGATACAGTGGAAAGAGTGAACCAGATCATAGGCCGTTTACCGGAGCAACAGAAAACACTGTTGCAGATGAGGGATGTTGAGGGACTCGAATACGAGGAGATAGCAGACATAACGGGACTCGAAATAAATGCCATCAGGGTGAATATTTCAAGGGCCAGGAAGAAAGTAAGAGAAACCATTCAAAAGGTGTATCAATTATGGAAGATCTGAACAGCATAGAAGTATTGCTTGAGAAGTACTACCGAGGTGAAACGAGTACTGCTGAGGAAGGTATGCTTCGTGAATTCTTTGCTGCAGGCGATGTGCCCGAACATCTTGCAGCCGATGCTGAGCTTTTTGGTTTTTTCAGGGTACAGCAGGAAGGTGAATTGCCAGGTGATCTGCAAAACAGGCTGGAAGGTATGATTGATGAGAAAACAGAAAGATCCATAACTGCCTTCTCCAAATGGAGGTATTACTGGATCAGCGGTGCAGCAGCGGTCATCCTGCTGTTAATGGCCCTGTTTCTGGACTCCCAGATCAAAAAGAGGCCCTCGCTTCAGGCCACAGGAGATACTTATGAAGATCCCTACCTGGCTTATGCGGAAGCAAAACGCGTACTCTACTTTGTGTCTGATAAGATGAACACCGGAAGAAAATCACTTCAAAATCTTGAAAAACTTGAATCAGGAAAACAATTTGTGCAGCCGGTATTCTCCATTGGAACGGGCTTGCAAAAACTTGAATATTTTTCAACAATAGATAGAGCAAAAGAATTAATATCAAAATAAAGAAGTCATGAAAAGATTATTTTTTATCATCTGTTTTATTGGATTTATGACGGCTATTTTTGCACAGAATAAGTCCATAGACCGGGTATTTGATAAATACGCGGGACAGGAAGGGTTTACTACTGTTTACATTTCCAAGTACATGTTCAGCATGTTCGCCAACCTTGATGAGGTAGAGGACGACGAAATTGAAGAGGTGCAACAGGTATTCGGGAAACTCACTGGTATTAAAATCCTGGCCAGCGAAGATGGCAGTCCCGAGGGGATCAATTTCTATGATGAGATCATGAAAGACCTTCCCCGTAATGAGTATGAGGAATTGATGGTGGTGAAGGACAGTGAATCTGATGTAATCTTCCTGGCAAGGGAGGAGGGCGGTGTGATTGTCGAACTGCTGCTGATCGTGAGTGGTGACGATGACAATGCCCTTATCGCCATCACCGGTGAAATTGACCTGAATACCATTGCCAAATTGTCAAAGACCATGGATATTGGCGGGATGGAAGAGCTTGAAAACCTGGAAGAAAAGTAAATCTGAGGGTTGATGATGCACAAATTTACCTCTTTGGGAAGCAGCCTTTTGCTGCTTTTCCTGCTGTACTGCCTGTCCGGTTGCAGTTCCAACCTGGATAAAACCAAATCCTTTAAGACCATCTTTGATCAATACCGGGATAAGGACGGGGTGGTGGCCATCGGTTTCCCACCCGGACTGCTCAGCCTGGTGTTGGACAAGGATGACCCGGAGCAGCGCGAATTGAAAGGGCTGATGAAAGAATTATCCTCCTTCAGTATGCTGTTTGTGGAGGAGGGTTCACAGGCCGGTGAACTGAAAGAAGAATTGAGCACAGTGGTTACCGATTTCACCAAAAGAAATGAATTTCAGGACCTTTTCCGCCTGCAATCCGGGGGTGAGGATATGTTCATCCGTATCCAGGAAAAAGATGGCATTGTTCGGGAGGCCATCCTGATGATGGAGGCCGATGACAGCTTTACTGTGATTGACCTCAGGGGAAATATTGAATTGAAGCATTTTACCAGGCTCGTGGAAGGCGGATACCTGCAGGATCTTACCGAATTATCAGAACTAGACCTCTGAAATTGCGTCTGTTAACCAGACGTTAATTCACAAATATTTTAAACTTCCTGTTGATTTATTTATGTAATTTTGGCCCATCTTAACACCAAAATTGTATAATTATGAAAACATTAACGTCCAACGCAGGCAGGATCATTTTCGGTTTAATTTTTCTGGTATTTGGATTTTTTCACCTTCGCGGTGCTGAAATGATGGCCGGCTGGATGCCGGGCTGGATGCCCGCCCCCAAACTCCTGGTATATGCATCCGGACTCGGACTGATTGCTGCCGGAATAAGCATTGTCATAAAGGTATATACAAGGCTTGCTACGCTGCTATTGGCCCTTTTTTTACTGCTGATCATCCTCACCATGCATATCCCGGGGGCAGCCGGTGGTGATCAGACTGCCATGAGCATGATGCTGAAAGATGCAGGGTTGCTTGGCGCAGCATTGTACATGTCCAGCCACTTCAAGAAGTAGACCTTTTCAATGTGATAAGAGAAATTTCAGGAGGGATCCCGATCCTTCCGGCATAACCAATATAACCCAGACCCGGGTTCACATGTAAATATTGATATCCCTGCTGGTAGAAGCCAAGCCAGCGGGGATATTTTATCTGGATAGGACTCCACCTGAATTTCCCTATCCTTATCCCGAACTGCATGCCATGAGTATGCCCTGAGAGTGTAAGGTGCACACCGGTACGGTCTGTCACCTCCTCATCCCAGTGGGAGGGATCGTGTGAGAGTAATATTGTAAACCCCGCATCCGGGATATTCTGCAGGGCTTTTGCAAGATCACCATATTGCTTGAATGGGGGCAGTCCCCAGTTCTCCACACCCGCGAGGAAGATATCTTCATCATTCCTTGAGATCTTTACAGAGCGGTTAAGCAACAGTGTAAATCCTGAATCTTCGTGCGCCCTGATCAACTTTTGCATATTTTCCTGATGTGCTTTCTCATCTGGCCAGTCGTAGTATTCCCCGTAATCATGGTTCCCCAGGATAGCATAATTTCCATCCGGTGCATGCAGACCAGCCAGCAGATCTTCCCAGCCTTTTGTTTCCTCTGCCAGGTTATTCACCAGGTCTCCGGTAAACAGGATCAGGTCAGGTGATTCATTGTTAATCAGGTTAATGGCCCGCCTGAGTTTATCCTGGTATCCATAAAGGCTTCCCAGGTGGAGATCCGAAATATGGATGATCCGGTATCCATCAAATGCCGGTGGAATATCTGTATAGGTAATTTCTGAACGGCGTACCTTAAAATTAAAACGCCCGAAAAGCATTCCCCAGAAAAAAATCATCATGGACAGGGCAGATAGGGGGATGACCAGCATGGAGATGATATTCAGGGGACCGGTCCACAGGAATTCCCCGAATGGCAATGGATCGGCTACCAGCAGTAACACAGGGTAAATCAGCGGTTTCGAAGCAAATTCCGCGATGAGGAAGGCAATATAAAACAGCTTGGGTACATAAAATGCGAGGAAAAAACCGGTGAAGACATAAAATCCTGCGAAAAATCCAGGCTTGCTATTGGATAGGAATACTCGGCCATAGACAGACAGCCTCACAATAAAAATAAGGGTAATGACCCAGAATCCAGCGATGGACAAGGGATGCAGGATGGCGGGAAAATCCCCTGCCAGTCCTGCAAAACTAATCCCGTCAACCAGCAGAATGAATGCAACAAAGAAGAAGAAAATATACCTTATCTGGGATCTCATAGGTTAATAGACGGATTGGAATGCCGGATATTT
>JAZGGT010000231.1:0-12146 GCA_036480555.1 Bacteroidales bacterium
GACCATGGGATTTTTTAAAGTTAGTTCCATACAGTCAGCCTCCTTCAGGTGTGTTGACGGCCGGATTAAGCATTGATCATCATGGGCATGAGCAGCATTAAAACATCCTCGTCCTCATTCTCAGAAACTGCCGGCAACATGATCCCCGCCCTTGTGGGATCTGACAATTCCACGATCACATCCGTGGATGACAGGTTTGAGAGGATCTCGATCAGGAAGGTGGATTTGAAACCGATCTCCATGTCTTCACCCTCATACTGGCAGTTCAGCCTTTCATAAGCCGAGATCGAAAAATCAATATCCTGGGCAGATACGGTGATCTGGTTACCGGTAAGAGCCAGTTTCACCAGGTTGCTTGCCTGGTTTGAATATACCGATACCCGTTTGAGTGTATTGTAAAATTCCACCCTGTCAATACTGAGTTTGTTGGGATTATCCGTGGGGATCACAGAGTTGTAACTGGGATAATTACCCTCCACCAGCCGGCAAACCAGCTTATACTCAGTCATTGAAAAGAAGGCATTTTTGTCATCAAATTCAATGATAACCGGGTTCTCCTCCTTTGGCAGGACATTTTTCAACAGGGAAGCCGGTTTCTTGGGAAGAATGAAGGATGAATCTGTGTCGGCCTTTGCATCTGTGCGCTTGTAACGTACCAGTTTGTGCGCATCCGAGGCGACAAAAGTGAGATTATCCGTAGCCAGCTCCACATAAACACCATTCATCACAGGCCTGAGTTCATCATCTGCCGAGGCAAACAGGGTTTTATTGATCCCGCTGTAAAGTACTTCTGCAGGAACCTCAATCGTAGCCTTCTGGTCCTGTTTGATGGAGGGCATTTGTGGAAAATCCGCCGCATTCTGTCCGACAACGGTAAACTTCCCATTCTCAGAATTGATGACAAGGGATAGCTTTTCATTATCAATCTCAAAAGTAAGTGGTTGCTCCGGGAATTCTTTCAGCGTATCTGTAAGGATCCTGGCAGGTACTGCAATACTTCCGCTATCCGAGGCATTTTCAAGTGTCATTTTGGTGATCAGGGTAGATTCCAGGTCTGAGGCTGTGATCTCCAGTTCATTGCCATCCAGCCTGAATAGAAAATTATCGAGGATGGGCAAAGTGTTCTTGGAACTGATGACCCTGCTAACTGCCTGTAAATGATCCAAAAGGTCTGTACTGGAAACAACAAATTTCATGGATGGTTCTTTTAATTTCTAAATATCAATTATACGAAAAATTTACCAGAAGCTTTGCACCAGATTCCATTTTTTCATTCGCTTTGAAAATAGCCCGGATCTTTCAATAGCGGATCAATTTCCATATACTTCAGAACGACCATCCCGTCCCAATCATCGATCTTTGCATATAACACATTGAGATCCATTTTTTTAATTCCTGCCGGATCAACTGTAAATACAGGGAACAAACTGAGGCTTGTCCGGCTGCCTGTGTTATTGCCCACCTCCAGTACAAAATCCGGTTCATCTCTGTACTCATATTTCACTGGCGTATCCTGCCGAAGATCTGCATACGCATCGAACCTAAGCCCGTAGAAATAGCCCAGGTATTGATTGAGCTTTGATGTAAGCGGATCGAACCAATCCCCTGGCACGATCCCGGTCGACATCTCAAATCCCCCCTCTGCATTCCTGGCCAGATGAAATGTCCTGGCAGGATCCCGCTTATTCTGAAGCGATATATATTGAATCTGTTCAGGCAGGTAATGCAGCAGAAGGTTATCTCTCCAGTACCGTTCATTTGTCGCGAACAATGCTGCCAGATCCCGCCGCTTATAGCCCCTTACCCCCATTCTGAACGGTGTATCAGCATCCTTCAGCATCATATAGGTGGCATTGGTTTCCGTGGTATCATGGAAGACGAAATATTCCCTGTCCTTCCCCTTGTTCAGCGTTATTATGACCCGCTTACCGTCCTTCTGCAGTTGCCTGGTAACCTCCTCCGAGCGGGAACGGGATACCGGGGATATGACTTCCAGTCTGGACAGCAATACCAGCATACCACTCATACGGTCTTTCCGGACCAGGGTGCTGCCATTCACCCTCCAGGTAAGATCATGCTTTACAAGCATTACCTTCCCTCCCCTGCCTGTGATCTCCAATCCTGTGATAAGGTTCGTGTCCTTAACTGCGAACTCAACAGCAGACCTGGCATATGTACCAGAACGTCTGGACAGGAGCAGCCAGGCTGAGACAGCCACCAGCAGTGCCAGTACTATCAGGGTTATTTTGCTCCTGTTCATTTAACGAAATCTCCTTCTGCGATATACACCGATGCCCGCGCCTAAGGAAATGACCAGGAGGACCGGGAAAGCCGTATTGATGATCTTCCACTTATCACTTTCTTCGAGGATACGTTGCCGGTCAAGCAGCCGCATCCGGAATTCACGGCCCCTGAGGCTGATCAATCCGGTTTCGTCTGTCAGGTAATTCACAGCATTCAGGATGAACTCCTTGTTCCCGAAGCTCTGCGAAGTATACTTGTCAAAACCAAGGGGGGCCATGACCGGCCCGTTCGGGGAATCTATGACCTCGTTCCGTATGATATCACCATCTGCCACGACGATCATACGGGTGTACTGGCTTATCCCGGCAACCTGGATGGGCTTGTGGGACTGCACATCGGGTATGGAACGGTTGGTGAATACTGATTTAAAGTTTCCCTCCAGCAGGATCGCCAGGGGCAGATGTGCGCGCTTATATTCTGCCCGGGAAGGCTGTAGTTCAGTTTCCCGCAGGCTGATTTCGGCTGGTGCGGCCACCACCCTGGAGTAGGGAGAAGTGCTAAGGAGGACTGTCTTCTTAATGGCAGGATTCTCTCCCACCGTATCTATATCACTTCCAAATTCAATCTTGATCATGTTCAGGGAACGGGTCACGGGGTGATCGTTCCCGGGTGATATCAGGGGGAAATAATACCAGGGACTGAACTTCCATTGGGCCTGTGAACCCGCCAGGCCCTTGTTCACCGGGATCACATGGCACTGGATATCCTTCACAAGATGAGGGTTCAGGCGTACACCATATCGGAATAGCTGGTCCTCGATATTGATTGGATTGTACAGGGCGAAGGTCTTGCCCATGAAAAGGCTGTCCATCGATACCTGTACCGGGTCCAGCAACCAGAGGACCTTCCCTCCCTGCATGATGTACTGGTCTATCACAAATTTATCAGCTTCTGAAAAGGCCTTCACCGGCTTGGCAATGATCACGGCCTGGTATGCATCCAGGCTTCCGTACCTGCCACTGATTTCCCCCCGGTCAACCTGGTAAAAATTTGCAAGGTCCTTGGTGATATCCCCAACCTGGTAAGCATCCAGTTCGCCATGCCCCTCCAGGAAAACTACCCTGGCGATGGTATCACTGCTCAGGGTCTTGATCATGCTGATAAACTCGTACTCAAGTGATTGTATGGATTGGTGCAGGTTCACCTCTCCTGGCAATCCGGGATTGTTCTTCAGGAGGTTGACTGCTACATCCGCTTCCTTAAAGGAGATGACGGCTCCCGGAAATACAATCTTCTGGCTGCTGCTCCCGTCCTTGACCCGGACCTGCACATTGGTAGGCTGCAAGCCTGTGCTGTACAACTGGTTAAAAAGATTCCGGCGGATCTGGGGATCAGGATCCGCTACCGGATCGATGAATTCATACTGCAGGTTCTGTGGGGCATATACCCTGAACTCATCCAGCAATTCCCTTATGGCCGAATTCAGCCTGGCAAAACCCACGGGCAGATCACCCTCAAGGTATACACGGACATAGACGATCTCATCCAGATCCCTTAATATCACGCGTGTCTCTTCCGAGAGGGAATATCTTTTATCCGTGGTCAGGTCAACACGGTAATAAAGCAGTGAAGCGATGAAATTAATCAGTACAACCATGGCCAGCACACTGACCAGTTGAATTAAATGTATCCGTTTCCTGCTCTGTAAAACAACCCTGGTGCCGATCAGGAAAATGCTGATCACACTCAGAAAATATACCAGGTCCCTCGTATCGATCACCCCGCGGCGTATGGATTTATAGTGTTCATTGATACCGAGCTTCAACAGAAAGTTGTCAAGGTTCCCGAACAGGTCCATGCTGGTGATCAGATCAAATCCGGTATACAGGAAAAATGCGATCACCACTGCCACAATAAATGAAATAATCTGATTATCTGTCAGCGAGGATATGAAGACCCCTACAGAAGCATAGACAGCCGCCAGGAAGAAGAGTCCCAAATAAGATCCCCATATCCCTCCCGTGTCAAGGTTGCCCGGGGGACTCCCAAGCCTGTGGACCGAGTAGAAATAAACCAGCGTGGGAAGCAGGGAAAACAAGATCAATACCAGTGCAGCAAAGTATTTAGCGAGTACGATATGCCCATCGGGAATGGGCTGGGTCAATAATAATTCCAGGGTCCCGCTGCGTTTCTCTTCTGCAAATACCCGCATGGTAATGGCAGGTACCAGGAAAAGGAATATCCAGGGAGCCATGATAAAGAGTGTATCCAGGTTGGCATGCCCGTTGTCCAGCACATTCATGTTCCCCTTAAATATCCACATGAACAGGGAATTGACTACCAGGAAAACGATGATCACGACATACCCGGTCAGGGTACTGAAAAATGTGTTTATTTCCTTACGGAATACGGTTAACATGCCTGAAAACAACATCTTTGCGAAAGTAACGCTTTTTCGATTTACGGCAAATAAATGATATCAACCTCAAGCTTGCCTGCCTCCAGGAGGAATATGTAGTGTATGAGCTGTATCTGGTGATAATAATAATTGAGGATCGCCGTATAACGATAACCCTTTCGGGCCATTTCCATGGCCCCTTCCTGGCTCAATCCGACACCGTGGCCATACCCCCTTCCCTCCAGCACAACCTGGTCCCCTTCGATGTTTACACCAAAGAAATCCGACCTGAGCTGATAGTCGTCACGGATCACCGAGAGCAGCAGTGAGTCCTGCCCGAACATGTAATAATCCTGCCGGTGTTTTACGGACATTTCAAGCAAGGAGGTATCCAGCAGTTCTCCGACAAAAATTCCTTTTGCCTGCAGATACCGGATCCAATCCCCCGCAGGAATGGATTTTTCCCACTTTGCACCGGGCTGGTTGAGGCTGAAAGGATCCAGGACAGGGCGCAGGTAATGCTTCCCGGACAGCCAGACCTCTTCGGCCCCCCTGGTCTCCCCTCCGCTGTTTGCATGGTAGGCCGCACTGATCAGGACCGAATCTTCATCTGCCAGGACCAGACCCTCTGTCACCTCTGTTCCTATTTCCACATCCTCATTCCAGATATTCCTTCCCTTGTATGCCTGGCAATGTACAGCATCGCAGAGGTGGAATCCTTCCGTCTTATGCCTGGCCAGGTTTCTGTAAGCAAATGTCCTGCTCAGGATGGCCTGGACCTTATAATACTCCAGTTCGCATAGGCTGCCTGCCTCTGTTTCAGATACCCCCATGATATATTTCTCCATATCTATCTCATTGACCATCAACAGGCTGTTCATGGAGATCTCCACCTGCAGATCAGCCAGGTATTCCCTTGAGTCCAGCACCGGCAAAGCCGGTTTCAGCCTGAAATATGCATATTCATCAGGCGAGGAAAAACGCAGCCTGTTTCCATGATGCCACCGGCCTGTATGGTCCCTGATGAACAGGGAATCCTTTTGCCGGATCACGTACCAGCTCTCTCCCGCGGGACAGGTACCCAGGAGGCCCTGGTCTGTCTCTATGTGATAATCCCCATCCCCGGATGTGAACAGGAAGGCATTCACCAGGTGTTCATGAAAGACACCTATCTTTATGTCCAGTGAAAATGACTGGCCGGCCGGGACCATGAGGACAAGCACAAGAAAGCAGTATCTCAATTTTCCACCTAACATCATTACTATTATTTTTCCATTCCAACATAAGTTGCAATACTCCGGGCAAGCCTGAGGTACGCCCCTGGTTCTCCAAGCCTGCTCCGCAACTTACCGTAATTGTCAAGCATGACCATCCTGTATGTTTCATCCTCCAGGATACGGTGCAGTTCACCGGCAATTTTTTTCCTGATCCTGTATTGCAACAATTCCTTTACTACCTCCCTGTCAAGGATCAGGTTGACCAGGCTGAAATACTTTGGTTTGACAAAGTGCCTGCCAATCTGGTAGGTCAGTTCACCCATTTTATAGATCACCACTTCCGGGACCCCGAAAAGGGCCGTTTCCAGGGTGGCTGTCCCCGAAGTAACCACCGCTGCAACAGCATTCATCAACAGGTCATAGGTCTGGTCAAATACGATATCCACATCACTGTTCCCGGTGAACCTGGCATAATACTCAGGGGAGATGGCCGGCGCCCCTGCAATGACGAAACGGTACCCGGGAAACTGATTCATGACTGCCAGCATTTCGGGCAGGCAGTGCTTGATTTCTTCCTTCCTGCTGCCTGCCAGCAGGGCTATTATGGGACTATCATCCAACCCGTTCCGGGAGCAGAATTCCTGCCGCTCCACAGCATTTGCCCTGCTTTCCTCCACCGCATCAAGGATGGGGTTCCCGACATATTCTACGGGGTAATTGTACTGCTGGTAAAAATCAACCTCAAAGGGAAGGATGACATACATTTTATCGACATTCTTCTTGATGGTGTACACCCGTTTCCTGTCCCATACCCATACTTTTGGAGAAATGTAATAGATGACCCTGAACCCTGCAGGCCTGGCAAATTTTGCTATCCTCAGGTTGAAACCGGAATAATCAATGAGTATCAGGGCATCGGGCTGGTATTCTGCAATATCCTGTTTACAAAAGCGTAAATTGCCAGATATCTTCCGAAGGTTGAAAATGACCTTGAACAATCCCATGACGGCCGTCTGCCTGTAATGCCTCACCAGGGTTCCGCCTTCCGCTGCCATCAGGTCGCCTCCGAAATAGCGGAATTCCGCCTCCGGGTCCGATATCTTCAGTCCCTGCATCAACTTGCTACCGTGCAGATCACCAGATGCTTCTCCTGCTATCAGATAATACTTCATATAAGAAATTTTGTCAACACCATGATCAGAGCAAATAAAAATACAGCAACCAGCACACCTCTGGCGGAATAAAGATAATTCAGCCAGATAAAAATAAAAAATACAAGCAAATCAGGGACTATGGAGAGGCTGATTAGGGAGCTGATCTTTTTCCTTGATATGATGAACTCTACGAATTCGGGAAATGCTGTATCGGGAGATGATATTAAATAGAAAATGACAAGGGCCAGCAAAGGAACCAACATTCCGGAAATAAGCCCGAAAGTAATGGTATTCAGCCGTGTCCATATGGTATTATCCTGATTCAATGGTCCAGTCTCGCAATTGGTCCATAGCCCTGTAAGCAGTCAGGTCAACGTGTACCGGGACGATACTGATATAATTATGATGCAGGGCCCACTCATCCGTATCCTGTGCCTTAGGCTCCAGATTCATAAATTCCCCGGTCAGCCAGAAATAATCCCTTTTCATGGGATCAAGACGCTGTTCGAATTCCTCTTTCCATACACCCTTATTCTGGCGGCAGATCCTGATCCCCTTTATCTTCTGGTAGGTATTCACCGGAAAATTGACATTCAGACAGGTATCCAGCGGAACACCTTTTTCCAGTGCGCTATCCAGAATGATCTTCGCATATTTTACGATGGATCTGAAATTGGCCTCCGGTGAGTAATCAAGCAGGGAAAATCCAATGGACGGGATACCGTTAATGCAACCCTCCATGGCGGCTGCCATAGTACCTGAATAAATGATGCTGGAGGATGAGTTTGAACCGTGGTTGATACCGGCCAGGATCATATCGGGTTTCCTGTCAAGCAGCTTGCTCAATGCCAGCTTGACACAGTCAACCGGTGTACCATTGCTGCTATATACCTGAAGATTTTTCTGCTTTTCCAGTTTTTTCAGCCGGATGGGATATTTCACCGTAATGGCATGTGACATGCCCGACTGGCCGTTCTCAGGGGCAATCACCATTACTTTGCCATAAGGCCGCACCAGTTCGATCAGGGCCTTTAGTCCCCTGGCATGTATCCCATCATCATTTGTGATCAGAAATAACTTTTCCCTTTTAGCAGTCATACTGGCGAGTTTAATCAGGCTACAAATATAACATAAATCGTTTTTTTACCTACTTTTGCGTGATATTGTATCTCAAGGAATTGATCCATGAAAATTTCATATAACTGGCTGAAGGATTATATCAGTATAAGCCAGTCCCCGGCCGAACTCGGGGATATCCTGACCAATATCGGACTTGAAGTGGAGGGTATTGAAGAAATTGAATCTGTCAGGGGCGGCTTAAAGGGATGCGTCATCGGCAGGGTGAAGACCTGCAAAAAACATCCGGATGCTGATAAACTGAGCCTGACAAAAGTGGATATCGGCGGCGAGAGGGACCTGGACATCGTTTGTGGTGCACCCAATGTTTTAGCCGGACAAATGGTTGTGGTTGCCACTGTTGGAACAACCCTCTACAAAGGGGATGAGAGCCTGACCCTTAAAAAAGTAAAGATCCGGGGGGAAATCTCTGAGGGCATGATCTGTGCAGAGGATGAAATCGGCCTTGGAACGAGCCATGAGGGCATCCTGGTACTGGAAAAGGATGCTGTGGCAGGTACACCGGCAAGTGAATACTTCGGTATTCAGACAGACACTGTCTTCGAACTGGGGCTCACACCAAACCGCATTGATGGTGCATCGCATTACGGGGTGGCGCGGGACCTGGCAGCATTCCTGAAGCTCGGCGGTCCCGTAACACTGACCAAACCATCGGCCGATGGCTTCCAGGTTGACAACCATGACCTGCCGGTCAGGGTAAGGATAGAAAATGAGAAGGCTTGTAACAGGTATGCAGGTGTCACACTGACTGGTATCCAGGTCTCAGCATCGCCGGACTGGTTACAAAACAGGCTGCGTGCCGTAGGATTGAATCCGATCAACAATGTAGTCGACATTACGAATTTTGTGCTTTATGAACTGGGACAACCACTGCATGCTTTTGATGCGGATGAGATCGCAGGCAAGACTATTGTGGTCAAAACCTTGAAAGAAGGAACGAAGTTCATCACTCTTGATGAGGTGGAAAGATCCCTCTCGGAAGATGACCTGATGATATGCCACACCGAAGGGGGCATGTGTATTGCCGGTGTATTCGGCGGAATAAAATCAGGGGTTACCGTGAAAACCAGGAATATTTTCCTGGAAAGTGCCTACTTCGATCCTATTTATGTCAGGCGGACATCCAAACGCCATGGATTGAATACGGATGCCAGTTTCCGCTTTGAACGTGGCGCTGATCCGGAAATGACCCTGCTGGCCCTCAAAAGGACGGCCATGATGATCAGGGAAATAGCAGGGGGTAAGATCTCTTCCGACATTGTCGATGTATATCCAAACAGGATCAACCCATTCAGTGTGAAGCTTAAGTATGCACATGTGGACAGGCTTGTCGGGAAAAAAATGGATAAGGATATTGTCAAACGAATTCTTGAAGCACTGGAAATATCCATTGAATCTGAAAGCAGGGATGGTCTGGACCTGACGGTCCCGGCCTACCGGGTGGATGTCAGACGGGAAGCTGACGTAATCGAAGAGATCCTGAGGATATACGGTTATAACAATGTAGATTTCCCCTCCACCCTGACCTCCGTCCTGACCTATACTACAAAACCGGATAAGGAGTAGGTTATACAGTTTATCTCCGATTACCTCAGTGGGAATGGATTCAACGAGATCATATGTAACTCCCTTACCAGGGAAGCCTATTACAGGGATGATCCCACAGCTGTGGAACTGTTCAATCCACTAAGCTCTGATCTGAACCGGATGAGGACAAACTTGCTTTACGGTGGACTCGAAACCATCATCTTCAATATCAACCGGAAACGCCCCAACCTGAGGCTTTATGAATTTGGTAACTGCTACCAGATCCTGGCCGGGGCTGATCCGGATAAACCGGACGGCTACCGGGAAGAGGAAAGGCTTGCCCTCTTTGCCACGGGTCCCAGAAATACCGGTAACTGGATCGAAAAAGAACAGCCCGGTAACTTCTATGAGTTAAAATCATATGTTGAAGGTATTATGGCACGCGTGGGACTGGATGCAGGGCTGCTCCAGACCCAGGAAGTGGATGACAGGTATTTTAGCGATGGACTGACCTACTCGCTTAAGGGGATAAAAATTGCTGAGATGGGCATACTTGACAGCTCCCTCACCGGGCAATTTGATATCCCATCCACCGTGTATTTTGCGGATATTGACTGGTCCGGGATGATGAAGGCGATGAAAGGCTTTCAGATCACCATGAAAGAGATCCCGAAGTATCCGGAGGTCAGGCGTGACCTTTCCATGATCATTGATAAGGCCATCCCGTTCTCCAGGATCAGGGACATTGCCTGGAAATCCGCTAAGGAAATGGTCAAATCAGTCACTCTTTTCGACGTGTATGAAAGTAAAAATCTGGAAAAAGGCAAGAAATCATATGCCGTGGGGATTGTCCTCCAGGATGAATCCAAGACCCTGACAGACAAGGAGATCGACAAGATCATGAACCGGATGCAGGTGAACCTTGAAAAACAAATAGATGCCCTTATCAGACAGGCAACATGAAGCGTAAAATAGAGATCATCGATGGTGATATAACAGGGCTTGAAGTCGACGCCATCGTAAATGCTGCAAACAGCACACTGCTTGGCGGCGGCGGGGTTGACGGTGCCATTCACCGGGCGGCCGGTCCAGGACTGCTCGAGGAATGCCGCGCACTGGAGGGATGTCCCACCGGGAATGCCAGAATCACCAGTGCCTATAACCTGCCCTCCAAATTTATCATCCACACTGTAGGACCGGTTTGGAGAGGGGGACAGCACAATGAGGAAAAGCTGCTGGAAGATGCCTACAGGCATGCCTTATGGATCGCTGATAATACCAAACTCAAATCCATTGCCTTCCCTAACATCAGTACCGGCATTTATGGATTTCCCAAAGAACTGGCTGCCGGTATCGCCATCGCAACTGCCTCGGCATTTCTTAAAACAGCCAAACACATTGAACGCTTGATCTTTTGCATTTTTGATCATGAGAACCTGCAGATCTACAGGCAGCATCTCATGCAATAGAACCACTTAGCCAGGCCTTATTGATTTTCGCTGAAACACGCGCTGGCGGGACGGTATCATGGAATGGAACTTGCATATAAGGAAAAAATATTTATCTTTACTTCTGTTAGCAGAATGATGATATTTAACTAAACACCTTAACCACTAAGCCTTTTCAAGCCTGGCTGCCAATTGGGCAGTCAGGCTTTTTTTTACACATAACCTTGCAATTTCACAGTTTTTAGATAAATTTTGTATGAATATTTTCCGGAAAATTGAATGGACAGCCCACATATGATGAATTAGCCAGTATCTGTGTACAGCTGGAACAAGAGATAGCCAGGCTTGAAGAACAGCTGAAGCAGGAGGCTGAACTCAGGCAGCTTGATGAGAAATATAAAAGGCTGGTTGAGAGCCTGAGTGAAGAATACATTTTCTACTCACATGACAGTGCAGGCATGGTTACCTATGTGAGTCCCTCCATCACCAAGATCCTGGGCTATACCCAGGAAGAATCGATGAGGAACTACAGGGAATTCCTGACCGATCATGAAATGAACCAGGAGGCACTCAACCGTTCCAGGGCAAGCCTGAAAGGATTGGTCCAGCCTCCATTCATGAACGAACTGTATCATATCGATGGTTCTACCAGAATATTTTACAATACCGAGCTGCCAATCCACGATGAAAACGGCAGGGTAACCGGTGTGGAAGGAATTGCTCATGATGTAACAAAGAAATTTGCTGCCGAGGAAGAACTGCGGAAGCAGGATGAGATCTTACAGCTCCTGGTTGACACCATTGAAGAAGTCTTCTGGATACATGACCTGAAGTCTGACCAGTTGCTCTTTATCAGTTCAAAGTATGAACTGGTCTTCGGTAGAACGGCCGAAAGCCTCTACCAGAACCCGGGGTCCTTCCTGAAATCGGTCCACCCAGACGACCGGGAGTACGTTAAAAAAGCCTACAAAAGAATAGGGAAAGGTTCCGGCCTGGATATGGAATACCGTATCATTGATCC